>JASMFX010000101.1 GCA_030751555.1 Candidatus Woesearchaeota archaeon
TCATCATAATCATCATCTTCCACCTCAAAAAATCTAGTTATGGTCTTAGAATCTTTTAATTTCCCAAGCACTCTCACCTGTTCAACACTGAAAGATCCTCTCTGGGTTGTAAATTTGATTCTATTAGCTCCTGAACTCATAATATTTGGAGGTAATGTTATAGAATAAGGATCATCGCAAACAGGAATAGAACTGTAAACGTTTTTGTTATTGATGAAGACATCCAATTTTCCCACATCCTGCCTACCACAATAAGGGACAAAACGCAAAGTAGCCTCTTCTAAATTAAAAAATTCAGTTCCTGTTAAAGTAAACAATGCCTGACTCTCCTTTCCACTGGTATCAATAATATTGCCAATAACCTTTATATCCTCCAAATTATACTCATTGGTCCTCCAAAATTTCCAACCTACACTAGATACTGAAAGTCTTATGGTATTCTCTCGTTCTAATAAAGATTTATCAACAGTAATCGGAGGAACATTAAAAGTTCCAACACCTGACTCAAAAATTGTTTCACCGTTAAATTGCAAAGTAAGAATACCTTTTCTAATCTTAGCAGCAAAGACCAACTGAACATTTTCGATATTTTCCAATTGATCTAATGTAAAGATCAACTCCCTCTCTTTTTTGTCAAAAACACCATTCTTAATATAAATAGGATTAAATTTCTTAAGCACAGCAGCATCACGCCGTTCCTCTAAATAGACATTAGGTATTGTTTTCTCAAAATTCCTTGCTCTTAGGTAATCAACCCTTCCAACATTCTCTGAGAAAAGGGTTCTATTAGAACGACTACCATGGCCTCCACCTGACCCCGAATCGCTATCACTCAACAGATCTGCCCTCTCTCCTGGTGGCAAGAACAAAATATACATTAGGATAAAGAATAGGATCAAGCCAATCAAACCAGCTGCACCTGATGCCTGGCCTTTTTTAAATGGAGAGTGCTTTCTCTTGGCAGCTTTTTGCATAGCTCATCTTTAGCATAAACTATATATAAATGTTTTGTATTTATAAACCTCAACCAATTACTATCCTGAAAATACATAAACATCCAATGAAAATCATAAAAAAACACAAAAACACAGTATCGATCAAGATATTGAATAAAGATGACCTTTGGTATCTCTCTCAAATACTTGAACCAGGAGATCTTCTGAAAGGGAAAACTCTTAGAAAAATAAAAATAGGGGATGATACAGATCGTTCTAAGCGTATTGTGAAAAAAACAATTTTCATAGAGATCCAGCTTGAAAAGATTGAATTCTCAAAAACAACCAATGCTTTACGAGCATCAGGCGTAATCACACAAGGTCCTGACGATGTTGCAAAAGGCTCACATCATACATTTACCTTAGATGAGCAGACGCAATGTTCTATCACCAAAAACACATGGCTTAAATTCCAACTTGAGCGCCTAAAACAAGCCTCCACACAGCAGGATGCTAAAGTGCTACTTGTAGCATTTGACAGGGAAGAAGCATATTTTGCTTTAATGCAAAATTATGGGTATAAATTCCTTTCTCAGATCAAAGGCAAGGTAGCAAAAAAAGACGAACGTGAAAAACCAGAAGGAAACTTCTACAGAGAGATTATTAAGCAGATTGAATCCTACAAAGAACGCTACAAAAGCAATCAAATAATCCTTGCAAGCCCTGCATTTTGGCGAGAGTATCTGTTAAAAGAATTAGACAGTGATGATCTAAGAAAAACAATAATCCCAGCAACCTGTTCCTCTGCAAGCAAAAACGCTTTTTCTGAGATTCTTAAGAGAGATGAGGTAAAACAAGCTCTTAAGAACGAGAGAGCAGCTCAAGAGATTAATCTTGTTGAATCCTTATTAGCTAAGATTGGCAAACAAGGTCCTGCCACCTATGGTCAGAAACATGTCTACATGGCTGCTGACGCAGGGGCTGTTAAAACCCTTCTACTCACTGATGAATTTCTCTTCACAAAAAGAGATAACAATACCTATGAAGCTCTGGAGGTAGTGATGAAAAATGTTGAATCCATGAAAGGTGAAATCCATATCATTAGCTCTGACCATGAAGGTGGGAAAAAACTCAATGGGCTCTCAGGAATCGGTGCTATCTTGAGATATCAAATGCAATTTTAAGGTTGAGAATCTACACCGCTAATAAGTCTGCTCTATCAATCCTTCCTTCTCTTTCTGCAGCTCTCCAATTTTTTCTAAATTGAGATAAAATGATTCAAAGGTATCATCCATCTGCTCCAAATGATAAAGCTGCTCTGCTGTTTTAGTAACAATAGGTGGCTGATCCTGTAGAAGCGCTATCTGCCTTTTCAAAAAGATCCTCATAATATTCATAGTCTGCTGTTTAGCAAATACTTGATTATCTATGTGCTCATCTCTCACTCTTTCGATAAGCTCATTTATTTTTACATGTAATAACGCTGGGTTGTCTGTTAGCATTGTTATGCAGCCATCTGCTGATCTGCCTCAGCTTTGGCCTTCTCCTCATTTAGTGTAGCTTTTGCAGCTTTTTCTTTTGCTTTCTCAAAACTCAATGTTGCCTTCTCTTCACCCTTTTCAGCTGCTGCTGTTTTCTTCTGAAGTACAGGAATGATTTCCCTAATAGCATGGATAGTAATATTTTTACTAGCTGTAAAAGAGGTAACCTGATTACTAAAGATCTCTGCGTTGCGCTGGATCAATGGAAAGGCATTCATCAATTCTTGGTCTGCTGCAAGTATTCCTTTGTAGATAATATTACCTGTCCTAGCATCTTTTCTCTCTAAATCGTTAGCCAACTGTTCTTCATTCTTCAAAGCCTTCTCTAAAGTATCTCTCATTCCACCTTGTCCAACTGAGACAGCTTTATCACTTTCCTCAAGAGCTTTTACTATCTGATCAAGCGCCTTCCTCATATAATCTAAGGATCTAATCAACCTAAACATTACCTGGATATTGCTTCGCCCCTTCTCCACAACCCCCTGCTTCTCAGTTTCGAAATCTAAGCCAAGCTGGGCATTCACAATGATCGCATCGTAGAGCTCTTCTGTGCTTTTCTCTAAGAATTTTGAATAACCCTTATAATCCTGGGTGGGAAGTGACCCTCTTTTCTTAAGTGCTTCATTAGTGACCTTACCTTGCGCAAGTCTTACATTCAGAAAATTCATCCTATTATGACAAAACACTAAGGCATCTCTAACAGGAGGCATATCACGTATCAAACCCTCATGAGATGCTCTAAGCGTGTTTAGGGTGCTAGTAATATACCTCCTAAATCCCTCAATCTCATGAATCTCTCGTTCCAACCTCCTGACTTCTTCACCCTCACCACCCTTGGCAAGTTCATGTTCCCGCTTCTTTATCTCGCCCTCTAATTTGAGCAACTGTATATCCTCAAGAGCACTCAATCCCTTATCTGCATGCTCAGCACCTTTGCCCAACTTCTCGATATTCTCAGATGCTACCTTCATCATACCCAAAATCTTAGTAGTAGGATCCTTTAGCTGCTCATGATGTTGAATAATCTCTTTATCCTTAGCATAAATACCTTCACGAGCCTTCTCTAATGCCTCAACCAAAGCCCCTAATATCTGATGAGCAGCCTCCTCTGCATTCTCCTTGCTCATAGTAACCTCGAGCTGTTGCTTGATATAGGTAATAGTCTGTTTTAGCTCATTCTCCATCCTGGCTATATCCTGACTATCTGTAATAAGCTCACTTTCCTGGGATATATTTTCACCTAATTTTTTACACCCTAATTCTATGGCTGCCACATTTAACTCAGTCCCAATTAAACTTTCATGTTCCTTGCCCAATGCTTTCATTCTCTTATCAGCCTTAAGCTTCTTATTCGCCCTCATTTCATGCTTAGCCTTCTTCCGAATATTCCCGCCATGCTGATCAAGAAAACCTCCAATACCTCCATGGCCTGTTCCTCCCATGCTGCCAGCATGACTCCTCCCATACGCAACACTACCGCCGCTAAAGATAAATCCTAAACCTATAATAGGAATGATCCAATCCACACTCATAATCCCCATTGGTGCACCGACCATACTGGCAAATACTGCAGTTAGTGCCATTGCAAGTCCTGAACTGCTGTTATCATCCATGTTAAACATTCTATGCTCCACCTATTGTTTTCTTGATTCCTTGATACACAAAAATTAACAATATCGAAAAAAGTATGAATTTGAAGATTCCTAAACTTTCCAGTATTCCCTGTACCCCTACAGCCCGCTGTGTCCAGATAGCACCCACGATAGTTAGTATACTCAATGACCAGGAAATGCTATTGACATGTCCAGACGATTCAATCTTGGGTATGCTGGTCAATCCAGCATAGTAAACCCCCTTCAACATAATAGATCCAATGATCAAAACAATAAGAAACGCAACGTAATCATTGGTAAGCGCTCGTACAACAACCTCACCAGCCATCTGAAAAGAATCCGTGATATCTATATCATAGACAGCCTGCGCAGACACAAGATTGCTAAATAGTAAAAGAACTAATAAAAACACCCATTTTTTCATTCTGAACTCATTCTGGGATTTCCGTTATTTAAAGGTTGTGCTCGACAAGGTGTGTCCTAAATCTTCAACTGAAAATTAACAATGGTAGAATCTAAGATAAATCATTTGAAACATTACTTTAAAGCAGATAAATGTTTATATACTAGTTGTGCTTTTATTGAACCTAGTACTATTGATTTGTAACTATTTAAGAATACTAAATAAATGTAGCTATTTACCAATGAAATTACTATTCACTGGTAAAAAAGCGTAACATTATTAAAGTAGTATCCTTTTTTTGTTTTGCAGGAATGGTGAAAATCATTCCAACGAAAAAAGGGGGAGGATATAAGATGATTGTTAAAGAAGAATTTTTAAGCAAGCTACGGCGATTTTTTTCTTTAAATCTATACGAAGTGAAAATATGGGCTGCTCTGCTTTCCAGAGGGGTATCAACAGCAGGAGAATTAAGCGATATAGCAAACGTTCCAAGATCAAGAAGCTATGACGTTTTAGAATCTCTTGAAAAAAAAGGATTTGTTGTAATGAAATTGGGTAAGCCAATTAAATATATTGCAGTTCCACCATCTGAGGTTTTGGAGCGTGTAAAAAAGAACATGCGCCAAGAAGCAGAGGACAAAGTAAAGAGACTAGATGAACTCAAAGGTACGGATGTTCTTCAAGAGTTAAACACATTACATACACAAGGTGTAGAACTTGTTGAGCCAGCAGATCTTTCAGGGTCTTTGAGAGGTAGGCATAATCTATACAACCATCTTGAACTAACAATAAGAAACGCAGAGCAATCGGTTATTATCATGACAACCTCACAAGGGTTCATGCGAAAAATCGAGGGTCTTAAACCGGTTTTTGAAAAACTAAAAAAGCGAGGCGTTGATATTAAAATAGCAGCACCAATCACCAAAGATGTGATGAGTGCAGTTAAAGATATCGAAGGTGTCGCAGATGTCAGAAACACTGAGGCTAAGGCAAGATTCTGTGTTGTGGATGGTAAAGAACTCATCTTCATGGTTTTGGATGATAACGAAGTACATCCAACCTATGATCTGGGAATCTGGGTCAACACACCCTTCTTTGCAACAGCACTGAAGAGCCTGTTTGATCTAGCTTGGAATGATATGAAATTGGTCAAAACCAAGTAATATTATTCTTTTATTTCTTTATTTTTTATTCTTTTTTATAATTTTATTGCATCCTTTGCCTGCTGAGAACTCATTCCTAAAACTAATCCTAAAGACTGCAAGTCCCTAGGACTTTTCATCTGATAAGGATTTGTAGCAAAAGACGCTATCTTTAACTGAACACCATACTTCCTGCATAATCGAATATTCTGAAGTATTCTGCCTAACAGTAAAGCCTTGTTAAAACCCTTTGATTCTGTTAAGTCTTTCACAGACAAAACAACTTTCACATTAGACTTTTTTGCTAATTTGCATAATATTTGATTAAGCCCTGAATTTCTCTGACGAAGAGAATCTCCTCTGTTGTCCTGCTCTAAATGAACCAGATAATGGATTCTCTTCTGTTCTAACCCCTCCCTTACATGCTCTCCACCATCTAAAATGACTTTGCAATGATTTAGATTCTTTTTCAATGTTGGTGTTAGTACCGCACTAACAACATGTATTCCAGATTTCTTATATTTTTCCACATCACATGCATGGGGATAGGCAAAAACTAAACTATCATATCCTAAAGATTTTGCCATTTTAATAAAATCTTCTTCATTATTCCTTGGCAAAATAATATCTGATATCATGTTTTAAAGTGTCCTATAATTTCGCAACTTCTGCATCTAGCCTGTAAAGAAGGCTCCTGACAGTCAGAACAAAAACGAAATTCTTTTCTCCCGGTTTTCTGCAGATACTGCTTCTGCAATAGGGGTAAAACAGTAACAAAGTGTTGCATAAAGTTCTTGAGATAGCTCGGATGGTTATTTTCAAAGCCTCTAAGAAACTCTCTAAGTTTGTATCGAAAACCCCCAGAAGCACAAGGACAGACAGCATACTTTACAGGGAACTTCATCATCTTAGCATACTTTACAATATCTTTCTCTTCCATAAAGTAAAACGGCTTGACCCTTCTTACAAAAAAATCATTCTTAGCAGAGCCAACTAAAGGGCCCATACGAGCACACTTTTCAAGGTGATTCTTCATATAGTTCATCAATAAAGCCTGGACCTCATCATCCATGTTATGCCCCATCACTAGTTTGTCAGCGCCAAGGCGCTTAGCATGAATATTGAGCAAATGTCTTCTCAACACACCACACGTTGTACAGGACTTAAGATCCACACCCTTCTCTTTCAAAACATCCTGAAGATAACAAAGAGATCCTCCGAAGTGGTCTCTAAAGGATATAACATGTAAAGGAATCCCTAGACTGCCACAATATTTCTTAATATTCTCTAGGTTCTCTGCACTATAACAACCAATCTTTGCATCAACAGTAATAGCCTCAAGCGCATATCCCAGCTTATGCAATAAGTAAAGCATTGCTGTAGAATCCTTGCCTCCTGAAACCGCTACTAAAATTTTTTCTTTTTTGTCAAGCAGGTTATGCTGTTTTATAGTATGCACTACCTGTTGCTCAAAACGCTTCACAAAAGATGCGTTGTAAGGTATTTCTTGCTCTATTTGAACCATGCAAATCTGTGACATGGGAATCTTAAAATCCATCTTTATTTATAAAGCTATTTAATTGGCAGATTCAAAAAAATTGCATACAAAAGATTTATAAAGTATCATTGAATCCTGAACTAGTATGCCAAGAGGAATGTATAAGTCAAGATCCTTACGAAGAGTGAAGAGAGTAGCTCCCGGAGGAAAAGTAAAGCTTCATTATAGAAAGCGAAAGCCAAAAGTAGCGCATTGCAGTAAGTGCAAAGCAG
>JASMFX010000102.1 GCA_030751555.1 Candidatus Woesearchaeota archaeon
CCCAAGGAAACTTTGGAATAATATCAATAGTATCTAAAAAAAAGTCAGCCCTCACATTTGTTTTATGCATAACATACAAACAACAGGTTGAGGTTTTTGCTCCCAGGGAGTCAAAATATGCCCTAGCAACCTCTAGTGATCTGCCCGTTTCCAACATATCTTCTACAATAAGCACTTTTTTACCCTTAAGATCCATCGAGACATCTGCAAGAATCTTTCTCTCGCTTCCCTCTCTTTTCATTTTAATCATAAAATAATTCTGCACTCCTAAACTATGGGCAACAAGTAATGCAGGGACAATCCCTCCCCTTGCTATTCCTACAATCACATCTGGCTTGAAGGTTATCTTAGAACACAGCTTAGCAACATTTTTAGTGAGATCTTCCCATTCCATAAGAAAACTAAGGCAAATATCCTATTTAAAGAAAGTGAAATCATCATCTAGAACACTAATCTAACGATGATGCCGTCTTTTCGGCCCTCTACTAAAACCCCTTCTAGGGCCTCCTCTATTTCCGCCGCCAAAGCGCCTTTGAGTCCGAGGAGGTATTTTTAGCTGGACTCGCTTAATATAAGGTTTCTCCTCTTTAGTAATATTAACATCATTATCTCTCAATACTCTGCTAAAGTTATCATGGTCTCTATTAGTCAGCAAGTTGATTGCCTTTCCTTCCTTACCAGCTCTTGCTGTCCTTCCGATCCTATGGATGTATTGCTTACTCTCCTTAGGAATATCATAATTATAAATATGTGAAACACCTGGAATATCCAACCCTCTTGCAGCAACATCTGTGCAAACTAAGACATGAACCTCCTCTGTTTGGAATTGTTCAATAACCTTATTCCTCCTTTCCTGAGTAAATCCTCCATGAATTGCCAAAGCATCTACTCCCTGTTCTTTAAGATTCATTGCTACTACATCTACCTCTCTTCTTGAGTTGCAAAACACCATGACTGTGCCTTTCTTTTCCTCTTTGAGCAAATGCACTAACAAAGAAAATTTAATACCATTATCAAGATCATAATAAACCTGAGTTAGCTTTGAAGGATCAACATAGGTTTCTGCTGAGATCTTAACTGGGTTTTTCATGTATTTCTGCCCAATTTTGATAACATCCTGATTGATAGTGGCAGAAAACAATAAGGTTTGCCTTTCCTTTTGGCATTGGCTAATGATCTTAACAACATCATCCTTAAAGCCCATATCAAACATCCTATCAGCTTCATCAAGAACCAGCATCTTTACCTTGCTAAAGTTCACAGTATTCCTCTCAAGATGGTCTAGTATCCTTCCAGGAGTCCCTACCACAATATCTGCAGTTCTAAGTCGGTTCATCTGAGGATTAATTGAAACTCCACCATATACCTGGACAACATTTAATGGTTTAAACTTTGAGAAAAATACCAAATTTGTAGTTATCTGTTCAGCAAGTTCCCTTGTAGGTGTTAGAACCAGTGCTTGGATTCCTTTTCCTCTTGTACAATACTGAATAAGCCCTGCTCCAAAAGCAAGTGTTTTACCTGAACCTGTTGCAGAACCAGCTACTACATCCTTTCCCTCTAAAACTAATGGGATAGACTTGATTTGTATCTCGCTTGGCTCTTCAAAGCTCTTCTCCTTTATGGCCTGTAATATAGGCTCTATAATTCCTAATTTTTTGAAATTTTCCATGAATTTAGAAAAAGACGATTGATTTAGTATTCAAAAGCTCTTTCTTTCACCAAATAGAAGATCTTGTGGGTAGTATTTAAACCTTTGCATTATCATCACTTATAAGAGGTGGCTTTTTAATAGCTTTACTGCTGATCTGCCGTTGATGAGGGGATAAAATACCTAATTATTCGGTGCTGCAGCCCTAATCATACGTACAGCTTTGAAATTCGCCTTTCGGATATCAGCAACTCTCTCGATATTTTCTGCTAAGTTTTTACAAGCCGCTTTATAGGCAATCACAAAGTGCCTATTAGCACGATATGCGTTTCCCATCCCTAGCAAAGCCTTTCCTAGAAAATAATTGTCATCAATGCTCTTGGGCCTAGCCTTCTGTGACTTAGAGAGATATTTTACACTTTCCTCATTATCTCCTGCATCATAGAGCGCAACACCAAGATGATAATTATAATGAGGCTCCTCAGGAGCATATTCTTGTGCTGATGTGAGATGTTTTACTGCCTCATTGTTAAATCCAAGCTTCCAATACGCAATTCCAAGATTATGGATTGCTTGGTGACAATGCTTATCCATCCTAATGGCATCATCAAAGATGTCCACAGCACGATCTAGATACCTCCTGGCATCGTATTCATCAATAACACTCAAGGATATATATAGATACACCCTATCCGATGAAACGCATGTGTTTTCTCCTCATTTGATAGATCTCTAATAGCAGCCATGCGATAGGTTAACTGCAGAGCTTTGACAAGATGATCTTCATTTTTTCCTTTTATCCCCCTATCCCAATACATTTTTGATAGGGAATTAAAGGCACGCACTCTCTGTGAGGATACTGCACCATCATTTTCTAAAACAGAATCAAAAAAAGTCTCAGCAGTGTCAAAATGCCCATTCTGAGAAACTTGTCTTTTACTTCTTCGCCAATAGATAACTCCAAGCCCAATATTTGCATCTGCTTTTTGCTCATCTGTGGCTGCTTCCTCACACCCATTGAAAACACCACTGTAGAACTCTTCAGCCTTTTCAAAATTATTTCTGCTAAAATGATAATTTGCAACAATAATCCGCATCCCTGCAGTTGGAAAATTCTTTAAACCAGATAGCTCCTCTGTAAAACATTCAGGAGGCTGAGAGGGTGCAATAGTTTTTTCAGCAGGCTCACTGAACAAAGCTCTTTCCAATGTAAGAGCGCTAACAAATAATAGCCATCTCCAGTTCATACTCCCTAACTTTGATAGTTATTTAAAAATTTATGTATCTTCCGCTATCTTTTTATACTAAAACCGTACAGGAGATCAAATGGATGAAATAACCTCAGAATCAAAGTTTATCTGGAAACTGATACTACAGATACTTTTGCTCCCTATTACAGCAATCCAGGTATTGTTTGGAAAAAAAGAGGTTTCTGATCTATTTGCACCAATAAAGGAAATTTTTACTTTTGTGTTTGAGCCAAGGTTTACAATCTCCATGATCATCATTAATATTATTATTTTTATTGTTGCCTTATTTGCAAGCAATAGCATTTTAGACCTTCTCATAATGCGCCCTTCAGATCTTCTCCAGCTGAGGTTATGGACATTGATCACAGCGGGTTTTCTCCATGCCAATCTTACACATCTATTTGGTAACATGATCGCATTGTTTATTTTTGGCAGAGTGGTTGAAAAAGAGCTAGGTTCTGGCAAAACAGCATTGATATACTTCGGTGCCTTAATCATATCCTCCCTATTCTCCTCTTTGATTCACCTTTTCTGGTTGGGAAACAATACTGCTGGGATTGGTGCCTCTGGTGCCTTAATGGGACTTATAGCAACAGCAATCCTTCTCAAACCATTCTATCTTACCTATGAGCTTATCTTCCCCCTTCCAATAATGGTTGTAGGCTGGCTGGCTATCCTTGCAGATATAACAGGCGTCCTCAATCCAATCGAGGATGGTATCGGCCACTTCGCCCATATTGGAGGATTTATCTCAATAGCAATACTCTGTTTTCTTCTTGGAATAGATGAAAAAGAGAAGCTAAAGAAAGGACTCTATATTAACATAGCATCGCTTGTAGCAGCAGGTTTTCTCCTCTACTACCTTGGTATAATATGAGAAAAACAATACTTTTGCTCTGTATGGTGATACTAATAGCCTGCGCCCCACAGAACCTTCCTCCTGAATCTCAACAATCCAACCAAGTCTGCATTAATGATCATTGCTTTACAGTTGAGATTGTGGACACTCCTGGAGAGCGATCAAGAGGATTAATGAATCGAGAACATCTAGATAATGACCAAGGAATGTGGTTTATCCATGAAGTTGAATCAAGCCATCCATTCTGGATGAAAAACACCTTGATTCCATTAGATATTATATGGATTAATAAAGATCTTGAGATTGTCTACATAGCACATAACGCCCAGCCCTGCGGAGAAACCTGTCCAAGTATTAATCCAGGTGTTGCAGCGCTTTATACTTTGGAGATTAATGGGGGATTGGCTTCCTCTTTTGATTTTGCAAAGGGTGATACAGTTATTATTAAGTAACTTGAATATAATCCCCAATCACAACAATTCTTATATATGTCAAGATTTACCTTTCATCTTTGATGATGGGAAGGAATTTTTCTTCACATTCAACAATAGGGGGTAAATCTTGAGCATGCTCAAAAACCACCCATCTCTGATGGATGGTTTTTGACACTTTCCTTGCTATAAAAACAAAATGATCATAAAGTGGCGTAAGGAGATAATCCAGATCATTGTAGGGATCATAATCTACGTTCTATTAGGAAATGCACGCTCTATCCAGTCAAACCCTTTCATTCCAGGAGCTATTATTGCAGTTAATATGATTATCCCTGTTATTTTTGGGATTCTATTCGGAAGAGGCCAGGGGTTAATGGTTGGGTTGCTAGGCACTTTTTTTAATGCAATGAGCCCAGCAAGAAATGCCTTTGAACTCCTAGCTATCCTACCTCATGGGGTTATGGGTTTTACAGCTGGTTTTTTCAGAAAAAAATGGCCAACTCCAGTTCTTGCATCAACCTTGCTCATAGGGCATGTTCTTAATCTCTTTATGTTTACAATCTTTGGCCTATTACCTTCATCAGTTTTTTCCTCTGCCTCATTTTACTATGGATTGCTCTATGAAACATTCACAGGCATCATAGCTGTTATCATCATAACAGCCCTCTTCAATCTAGCAACCCAGAAAACCTAAAATGGCTCTAACAACAAACACTGCAGTATGGAAAACATTGATAGTTATTTTTGCAATCTTAACATTCCTTTTCTCAGCATTGTTTTTCTTCAGTAATATTTTCCTTACGTTTGTTTTTGGTGTTGGTCTCATCCTCATAACAGAGACATTCATCAATTATTATAGGAAGCGCATGCAAAAATATAATCTTCCAAAATGGAAGTATAAGCTCTATGCGTATATCCTCATTGTTTTCTGGGTTTTTGCAATTCTTATGTTAATAGCAAGCAGCTTTGAAGATCTCGCAACAGTAATAGCCAACCCTGACCAGGCAAAGCTAAGCCTATTCTACAACTATCGGGTTCGTCCCTATATCCCTAACATCATCAAAGACAATTATCTCACAGATGAAGCCTTTTCCAAGGCATCTGCTTACATTTTTTCCCTGTTTTCCTCTACAATTTCAACTGCTTCTTTCTTTCTCTTCAGCGGCATTCTTATAATACCTCTAATGTTTTATCTGAACTTTAGAAGAAAAGACTCACTTATCAAAGAACTCTACAGCTTAGTGCCTGAAAAGTATTTTAGCGGCTTTAGAAGGGCCACACAGGACATTAGCAAGCAGCTGCATGACTTTTATAGAGCTAAAGTTGTTGAGAGCATTATTGTAGGCAGCATCTGCTGTCTGGGTTTCTTTGTTGCAGGACTGAAAGGATGGCTCATTCTTGGATTTTTTGCAGGTTTTTTTAATATTGTCCCATATCTAGGCCCTGTATTTGGAGCTATCCCTCCAATAATTATTGGATTATTAGATGAGCCAATAACTGCATTCTACGTTTTCATTACTATTATTATCTCTCAGCTTATCGATAACTTTTACCTTATCCCATTTATGGTCACGAGCAAGGTAAAGATTGATGCGCTATGCGGCATTGTCCTTATTCTGATAGGTGCCAAGCTCCTGGGGATTCTTGGAATGATTTTCGCAATTCCTATCTATCTTGTCTACAAGATTGTCTTGGTTGAATCTTATAATGAGCTTGTCAGAATTCATGACAATCCTTCAAAATAGTCACCACTCGGATACTATTCTAAAGTAACAGTATTACGAAAAGCATTTAAACTAAACCTTCTACTCCAATCAAGGTGATTCTATATGGTAAAAAAGATGGAAGAGAGTATGCAACAACTCAAGGCAAAGCTTGATGATGCAAAACAAAAAATTATTGATTTGGAACACAAGTTCGAGGACAAAGTGAAGGAACATCCTGTTCAGTCTGTAGC
>JASMFX010000103.1 GCA_030751555.1 Candidatus Woesearchaeota archaeon
GGAGATTACTAATTTCACAACCCCACACTTGACTTTCATAGCTAACTTAGAATGTTATTTCATTTATATACCTTCCTCTCACCTGTCCAGTGCCCCACAACCAACCCTTATAAACCCCAACATCATAATCAAATAATGCCATTCATCCTCACAGATAAAGTTAATGCACAAAGCCTTGATGAGCCATTTGTTATAAGAGCTCATAATCAGTTCTTTCATTCAAGGTTTCTTCAATCAATGAACGGACCTTGCTGGTCTGTTAATAGATATTATGGAAGCTCTGGAAACGGCAGAGTATTAAGATTATCTGATTCACTAAGAGAAGAAGTTGGATCATATAATATGTTTCCTGATAAGGAAGTTGTAGTTGAAGCTGCTGATCCACAAAAAGATGATTTCATGCTTTTTGTTAATCTTCCCACAGATCTCAATGAATTAAGCAAAACCCACCCAAACGCAGTCATAGTCTGTTATGCTCATAACACACAAAGAGAAGATGAATTAAAAGAAGCTTCTGGTATTGAAAATCCTTTTATCCTAAGATATAGACTTGAAAACCAACAAAAAGCTATACGACTAGTCCATAAAGCCAGATTCAATAGTATTGATCATTATTTTCAGTATAGTGGATTTAAGGGAATTATCACTGAGGATAATTATGAAGGCATTATCCTAGAAACCACGAGACAATTGATGTTTAGTACTGTCGACAGGCCAAGTTGTGGATTTTGTAGGATATCAAAGCTTTATTATCAGCTTAGCAATCGTATTGAAAAATACAGAGGAAAACAAGCAGTTTTCGAGCATAGCCCTTTAAATGGATTACCTGTTTCTGAATGCCCAGATCTTGAAGGTATCCCTTTCTGTAATGGAGACCATATACTGAACCCAAAGCCTGTTATAGCCTTCAGGAAGAAATACCAACGTATGGTTTTGGTTGGAAAATTGTAAGGAATAGGTAATCACCCAAGTAACTCCCTCCCAAACTCATAAATAACATCTGAATATGTCATAGCTGCTCCTATGAGATACTTTGCTCTCTCACTAAGATATCTTTGCATTAGCTTACGTGATCCAACAGAGATCATACCACAAGAATCTGGGATAAAAGGAATTACTATCACCTGAGGTATTCCAGTCATTCTAGCAACACTTCCCACTGCAGCTCCAACCAATACAGATAAAGACTCAATCCCAATATACTTAAGCTGGCCATACCTACTGTTTCGGATATCATTTAATCCTTGATCCAGACATTCCTCTGCTTCTTCGATTATGGACATTATACTATGAAATCTAAGAAGAATATAAAAACTTTGTTATACATTAACATTCAGAAGAGAAACCAACCATCATTATAAACTCCAAAATTATCCTCCAATCATGCAAACATACCAAATAACAATCCCAGAATATAAACTTAAAACTTTTAAGAAAACTTCTAAAAAGATAGACTATCCAGGAACGCCTTGGTTTAATCTAAAGATTCCAAAAGTATACTATGATAATCAACCCAATTTTGAAAAAATAGGAAACAAGATAGATAAATGCCTAAAAAAACATTTTCTTAATAAAAAAGTCGCCATTAGAGTCTTAGGTTCTGAAGAACATAGAGGAAAATCAATAAATAAGATAATCAAAATAATCCTCATAATTAAAATTATCATCTTCAAAAGTGCAACCACCTTTAACATCAATCATGTTGCCATCTAAAAACTCACGATACTGGCATCGTAATGTTCTGCAATCACTACACCTCCTAAAATCAGTTCCTATATGGACTTCAAATTTTCTATCCCCTACCTTAAGTATCCTAGAAGGAACACTTGCTTTTTCACTAAACTCCTTGTGGATCGTGTCTATAAATCGATCATCACTAATCCCCTCAGACAGAGTAAGATGCAGAACACATTTCTTTGGTGATTCCACACTCACTAACTCTCTTTTTATCTTAATACATCGCTGCGTCTTTAATCGATCTTTATTCTGATCTTTTTCTTTAACAATATGCTCAGGAAGTTTTAGGCTCCCATCAGGATTAAACTCAACCATGATAACTATTTTTAGTTGTTATTTATATGAGTTATGGTCTAAAACCATTCCCTTTTTAAGCGCCATTTAATTCTCGAATAGAATGAGAGACCAAATCCATGAATATTGGTTTAGAATGCCTAGTTTGGATGGTAAGAGAATACATATTACTGATTGGGATGAAGTAGGAGTTGATAGTGATCTCCCTCCTTTTTTGGTGGCTGCTGTTCCAAAAGGGATGTATGACCTATTTGTAGAATCTGTACCAACACAGCGAATAAATCTTGGTATGTATAATGCTACAATGGGCAGATGGATTCCTCCACCATCCTATGTTGAACCATTTAACCCAGAAATTAGACAGGTTATCGAAGGAACAGCATCTGGTAGTGAGGATTATCTCCCTCAACTCAGAGAGCTAGTCTATAAATCCTTTCCAGATTATGGTATGGAAGGCTTACAACCTCATAAAAAGAGAGCTTTGACTCTCGGACTCAGCAATGAACTACTATTCTGTTTGGAATACTCCATGAGGGCATGCATGACAAGGTCTACATTCATAAAATCATGTATCCAGGATTCAATTCCAGCAACCATTGTAGGATTCGAGAGTTTTCCCATGGAAATATGGGAGGAGATAGCTGCAAACACTCCTCCTTGGAACATGGATGAGCAGGAAAAACATCCTTGGATCTATCATACAACTCTAGGGAGATTAACTCTCAAAGAGGAGGAGGAGCTCGATATAAAAAGAACAATCGGTCTAAACCCTGAGACTCCTGCCCTCCCAGTCCACTATTGGGTTGAGGCTCAATCAAAATCAGGAGTAGTTACTCTCGATACAATAAATGATATCACTGATGATTCCTATAAGCGAGTTTTTGAATACTGTGATCAACTAAAATTACCAGTAGCAACATGCAAAATCCTCAACAACGAAGTAATAGAAACCTCAGACTAACTCTTCAACAATCTCACTAAGTGCATTATAAACCTCATCAGCACTTGCTTCTTGATCCTGCAAGTCTTCTAAACTCTCCTCAAGTTCTGAGAGTTCAAAATCATCAG
Source organism: Candidatus Woesearchaeota archaeon (assembly GCA_030751555.1). The sequence goes on from JASMFX010000103.1 coordinate 3,100, forward strand.
CAACATCTACAGAATCTAGTTGATCTCCATTTTCATAGATTTGTAGCTGATTAACATGATAGTGCTGGCCTACATCATCAACCCTAAACTTTCTCTCCTTTGGATCAGTAGGACTAACAAAAGGGCCATCTTTATCATAAACAGGCATGTCAGCCTCACCCTTCTTGTTACCAACTACATGGACAACTCTAACACGATCTCCTTCTTGACTATTATACGCTATTAAGGTTGTTTCTTCTGCCATTCTATCTCCTTTCCGAATATACTTTAAAAAATCATCAATATAGTTTACTGATTGTAGAAAATCCTTACCCTTCCTTCATCCTCTCGCGCAGCCAGCCTATCCCATCGAAGAGGAATTAATGCTAGGGAATAATCAGACCTTGCTTCTAATTCTCCATTTTCAGATCTATCATTTCTTACAGCAACAATTTTTCCACTATCAGCATAAAGCTCGAAATCAATCTCCTCATTTTCACAAGGACGAAGGCGAAGATCTGGATTATCATCAGAGTCAATGATGAGCTTAAAAGCACTATTCAGGAATATTAATATCCTTTTTGCTTTTGCTTCATCTCTTATAATCTCAATAGCTCTACTTTCAAGAGATTTATAACCTTCAAGATTTTCAAACCTTTCTAATACTTCTGCCATAAGAAGAAAAATTTCCCACCTTATATAAATGTTACTACTAGTTGATAACCAATATCATTCTACTCCACCAACCATCATTCCATAATTGTAAATTGAAAACAGAATTAATAAGCCTTTACAAGAAAAAACATTGTTATTTTCGAAGAGTTCGAAAACTAAAAATTCATGCCTTGCATCATCCAAGGATAGGAAGTCAGAACATAAAACACCACGAGAACTATTAAACCTACAAAAGCAAGGCAGATAATGAGGTTAATCCCAATTGCCCAACCAGCTTGTTGCGGCTCTAGCTTATGGATAATCCTGTATGTTTTATACAGCATAAAAAAATACCAAACAGCATAGACTGGACCAAAGATGTTCTGGAAGAGAACAGTTAATGGAAAAGCAAATGGATAATTATATTGAATCACCTTGAAAAAATCATTGTAACTCCGAGGATTCCCACCAAGTGCTAATCCAATCACATGAGGTATAAGTGTGATAATATACGTAAAGATAAAACAGATAAAAGGACATATTAAAAAAACCACAAGAATGCCCAATACAGCCCATTGTGGAAAAGGAATTCCTTCTGGCATAAAAAAACTAACTCCTATTGCTGCAAAAATTCCAATAAAAGCCATCATGCCATACATTACAATGAGATAAGCTAAGAAGAATTTCTTGAATGCTTGAGGATCATTACCTACCTTTCTGTAAGTATCGTCTTTCAAAGCAAATAAATCCAAACAATCAGTAAAATACCCCATATGACATAGAGAATCCTTTTAGGTTTATAAGTATTTATAGGGTGGAAAATATAGAAAACTATTAATAATTAAACAACCTATCTTGTTTAATTCAGTAAAACATCTCTTCATTGATATGTGTTGATATGATAGACAGATCATAAAGCCTGCCTGCTATAAACGAATTGTACTTGTCACCATTAAAATATTTTGTCATGAATGCAATTTTTTTGGTCAATACCTTATGATCCTTGAATTTAGACAACTCATCAAGTCTGTCAGAACCCTTGATGATACGGTTAAAAAGAGTATAGTTTAACTCTAGAGTCTTCAAGCTTATCTTGAATAGTTCTATTGTATTCTTGTTTAGCTTTATGTTCTTGCCATCAGCCACAATGACAATATCTCTCAATGAATCTACTGTCTCTTCAAGAAGGACAGTTATGAGGTACAAGGATTTCTGAGAATAGACTTTATCACTCATGTTAGTAGTCTGGAGAATACGTTTACAGTAATAATTCAGCTTATTTGCATTGAATTCATACTCTATAAAACTAGTCAGAGACTGGGACTTCTGCAATCTATTAAAAAGCTCTTTATGAAATGATATTCCCATCGTAAAAAGCCTTGAAAGTAATACATCAAAATTCTGCTCAAGAGTGCCTGATACATTAGCAAATGTGCAAGAAGTAGGGGTATTCTCTATAATCTCAAAACCTATAAACATCTTAGAATCCTCAAGAATCTTATCATAGACCCTAATATCATCAAATTTCACCTTTATAACATCATATCCTTTGACGTAAGGCCCTGAAAGAAACCTTCTAAGATAGTCCTCGAAACGAGGGATATGGATCGCAATCTCTTTTTTTTTTGAGTTTTATATGAACCTCCAATAATAAGAGAATCATTTTCAGAACGCATCTCTAATTCGTCTCCTTTGCGGATATTATGCTCTTTAACCCACTTACTCGGTAGACTAACAGTTAATGTGTTTATTCCAACTAGGTTGACTTTTCTCTTCATTCTTCATAGGTAAAGTAGGACTTATATAAATACTTTTCTATTAGTAATTACATAATTACCTATAATAATTATAATTGGTAAAAGTATATATATTTTATAGACCTACCATAATCATTCCGAATAAATCGGAAATAAAATGGAATCAAAATGGGAGAACCGTTAACTGCGATTGTGAAACCAACTCATGGATGTAACTTCTCATGTAGTTATTGCTATCTAGAAGAAGAAGCAGAGAATGGTGTCATGAGTGATGAAACATTGAAAAAGATGACAGAAGAACTGGCAAAGAACCAAAAAGAAGGACATTGTAGCATTATCTGGCATGGAGGGGAGCCCCTAATAGTAGGATTAGATTTTTTTGAAAGGGCTCTTTATTACCAATGGTTGATAGGAAAACAGGAAGAATGTAAGTTTGATAATGGCATACAAACAAACGGCTCACTTATCAACCAAGAAGTGATTGATTTTTGTAAACGTCAAGACGTAGGCCTAGGATTCAGTCTAGATGGTCCAAGATCTACACATGATGAGACAAGACCATATAGAAATGGAGAAAGCAGTTTTGATGATGTAACAAAAGGTATCCGAAGAGCATGTGATGCAGGACTTGGAGGAGGATTTATTGTTGTCCTTAATAAAAAGAATATCAATCATCTTGATGAGATATATGGGTTCATAAAAGAGATAAAAGTCAATGCAAAAATAAATCCTCTCATAAGGTCAGGAAAAGCAGATCTAAATTATGATGAACTAGGAATCACACCAAGAGAATATGCTGATGCTATGATACATCTATTCGATATGTATTTTCATGATAGAGAGTTTACTTCAAGGCTAGACCCGTTTGATACATTGATCGGGAATGTTTCTCTTGAAATGCCATATGGGTGTTGCACTTTCAAAGAATCATGCCAAGATACATTCGTCTCGATAGGACCTAGAGGCGATGTTTATCCTTGCGGAAGGTTTGATGGAGTCACAGAGATGAGATTAGGCAATATTAATCAGACATCACTTAGTGAAATCCTGCAAAGTGATTTGAGAAAGAATCTTCAGACAATAAGAGGAGAGTATAATGATGAATGTAAAGTGTGTGAATATGTTCCAATATGTAATTCAGGATGTCTAAGCAATGGCTATATGAGGCAAGGAAATTTTCTTGATAGGGATTATTACTGTGCAGGATACAAAAAAATGTTCAATCATATCAAAAAAGCAGTGGATATAGAACTTTCAAAAGCGGAGGTAAAATAAAATGAAACAAAAAATGTTAGAAGGAGTAATTCCCTTAAGGGGAAGGCAAGTAGTCTTAGAAGACTTACAAAATCCAAGATTAGTAAGAATTCTAAGTAATAGACTACAAAAGGATAAATTTGCATTTTGGGGTTCTTCGTACAAAGAAACTAAGAGTAATAGGGAGAAAAAACATACAGACCACAATGACGGGAGCCATAGTGAGTACCATAATGACAATTATGATGATACATCTCATCATGTAGAATGTTTTAGTTCGATGGGAAGGCATAGTGAAACAGCAAGATGTAATAATAGTGGTTATTCTGAGACTACAGATAGGGTTTCTAATAACCATACAGATTATTACTCATGATAATTAATCTATTTTTATGCAATAAAAGGAATAGTCATGGATGAAAAATATAAACTCCTCATAAAAGAGCTGAGGAAAGACGGAAGGAAAAAGCTGACTGAAGTTGCTAAAGTAACGAAGATACCTGTATCAACACTGTTTGACATGATGCATAGACTTGAAACAAAAGGCCTAGTAGGTCACAAGATGCTTGTAAACTTTGAAAAGATCGGGTTTACCATGAGGACGATGATAGCCCTTAAAGTAGATTACGATGAAAGGAAAAAACTCCAAGAGTTCCTTTCAAAGCACAAATACATAAACAACCTGTATGAGATCAATGATGGCTATGATTATTTGGTTGAAGGAATATTCCAGAATCCAAAAGAGATGTATGATTTCATAGGTGAAATCGAGGAAAAACACAGTATAATTACAAAGAGTGTGCACAACATAATAAGAACCATCAGCAGTGAAAAGTTTTTGACTGATGATGAACACTTTAGGTGAGACAAATGGAAGAAGAACCAGAAGAATTGGAAGACTTATTAATTGAAGCTATGGCAAGAATAAACAAAAGAGAAGAAGCAGATAAAATAAAAAGAAATCAGTTTGCAAGAACAATGAAAGATGTGAGTGAAGAGAAAGATTGCCCTTATATGCCATTATACGGATCTGGAGATTAAAATGAAAGATCTATACGCAAGAACATTGCAGTTGATGTTACACATAGACCCGACCAGCAGTACATTGAAAGAACTTTCTGAAAAACTGGAATCAAAAGATGAAGAGATATCTAGAAATATAGATAAAAGAAGAGATGAATATGCAAGGATAACCCGCCCTAAAACAGTTGAAGAATTTGCTGAGAAAGCAATGGAACTATTTGATCGGTCAGATGCTTATCAAGGTGAGATAGTTAATTCTGTATATGGTTGGGGATCTGAGCAATTGTTTGAGATGCCTTCTGGAAATGGAAAAACTATCATATATGGATTTGATAATAATGTCTTATCAAGGTCGTTTAGATGGCTGCTAAAGATAGGATTAGGTGTGCCTCATGTTGGTTGTCAGGAGAGTGATATCTATCGGGCAGTAATCCAAGAGAAATATCATGATCCTGAAAAATATCTCTTTATCAAATTCTATACAACTCCAACAACATTCCAAGATCAAAGCATAAGATTAGTCTTTGAGACCAATGACAGAGAATATGCTCAAAAACATGAAAAGTTTGGTTTTAATGTGGAATCAAAAGGAAGCACTGAATGAAAAATGAGGATAGCAGAATGCAGAAAAAAACAAGACTATCTAAAAAACTGCACCCCATAAATCACATCATGATGCTCATAATCTTCTAAAATAACCTTTTTATTCTCTTCATCAATAGAAAACGTTAACACAAAGTGCTTATCGATATGAACTCTTTTTAGATGTTGTAGTGGTGATCTTAAATTTTTAAATCGATGAGGATTTTTTTCGATTTCTTCTAATTTCTTTTGGATTATTCGCAATTGTTTCGGGTTCTTTTGTTGAAGTTTGGCTATGATCTTATTATATTTCTTTCTTGCTTCAATCTGATACATCTTTTAAAAATTTCCTTTTAAAATCTTCAGCTGTTCCAATATGAAATGTCTTCTCCTTCATAATCTTCTTAGCCCTCTTTATATATTCAGGTCTAAGAGGAGGATCCAATAAATCATTTCGATACTCTAGAACAACAAAATCAATTGCTTGAGACTTATCTTTAAGATTATGCTTTGCCTTAACAATATTCAATACTTGATTTGCCTTTTTTGAAATGTTTATCATTGCTTTGACCATGTATACATGATGTATACTCTATGTATATAAGGGTTATTGTTTAAATATTCTTCCCCAAAAAATCAGGTATTTTTCCGAGAACTAACTAAACCCTTTTCACTCTCCAATAATCCTTCTAATTCCTATATACTCTCTATAACAACATGTAATAACTTATATCCCTAAAAAGCAGTTATGGGACGAATGGAAGAATATAGGGGTGAGATAGTAAGGGTTGCTATTAAATGCACATTATCAGATCATTTCTATAAAGCTGTTGGTGGAATCAAATCTGGGCACTTTAAAGGTCAGGATTGCTATGTTGTTAAGTTCGATCCGTTCCAAGATGTTGAGGGAGATATCCTTGTTCGCCTTGATAGCTCAAAGGATAATTGCCCTCAAAAAGTTCCAGAAACTGCTCAATCAGGTTATTTTCTTACTTGCCATCCAAATGAGGATTTTGATTTTGCAACTTCAGAAGGTACGATTATGCATGCTGTGTATAATAAAAGTATGCGCCCAGAAAAGAGAAAAGAATCTGGACAATTTATCCCCTCTTTAGGAAAGTTTCTCTACCACTTCCATCCTGGACCAGCAAGAGATATTCTCTATTTTTATCCAGATAGAAGAGGATTAACTGCCTACAGATTAGTAAACAGGGAAAGAGAGTTAATGAGAAATAGACATGGGAGTGCCATAATAACGCCAACTGTGGCCCTTGACAAGTATCTTCAAAAAATGAGTGATTCCAATCCAGGAGTGCCAAGAGTAGTTGGAATCGATGAAAATGCTCCACTTGAACAAATACTCGATGCAATCAACAAACAGAAAAGAAAAGTAATTATAGAACTTGAGTCTCACAGATAAGCAACATTTATAAACCCCTCAACGCTACCTCACTGCATGGGGGAGCCTAAGAATTATCTAAAAGGTATTTTTCTAACAGTAGTTATTATTTTCTTTCTCTCAATAGGAAAGCTATCCCAACTCTATACGGATTTTCTTTGGTTTGATGCTTTAGGGTTTTCATTAATATTCACAAAATCACTCTGGGCTAAAATTACATTATTCTTAATAACTGGAATTTTCTTCTACATCTTTGTCAGGATTAATCTAGCAGTAGCCTCAAAGTTTCAATCCTCTAAATTTGCAAAAACCAATACAGTTATCGCAGTCATCTCTTTATTTGTTGGTTTGTTCTCTTCAAGCGCATGGCTGACAGTCTTGCAATACCTCAACCAAACCACATTTAATCTAGTAGATCCTATTCTTGGCAAAGATGCTGCTTTCTATGTTTTTTCATTGCCTTTTTTCCTTTTTGTCTGGACATTTATCTTTGCAACCCTCCTCCTTACAACAGTCGTAGTTGCTATCTTTTACTTCCAGGAATTCATACGCTCTCTTTTTTCAGCAGATATTGAGAAGCAAACAGCGTCCTATGATGCAGATGTCAAAACTGTCTACAAATCATTTGACTTTAAGCAGCAATTTTCAAAAATAAAGAATCCAGCCAAGATCCATCTTTGCGTATTAATAGCTCTCATGTTTCTCATGTTGGCTGTGAAGCATTACCTGGAGTTATTCAGCGTTATGTTCTCAGAGCAGGGCATTGTTGTTGGAGCGGGCTACACCGATGTTGTTATTTTCCTTCCAGCTGTTAAATTCTTAATGATATTTGCAGCTATCGTAGCTGTAGTATTCTTTGGATGGGCCTTTTCTAAAGGACTTAAGAAGAGACATATGCTGGCTTTTATGGTTATTCTCTATCTCTTGTTTACATTTATTGGTCAATCAGTGATCCCTGGCATTGTACAATCATTAGTTGTGAGTCCAAATGAAATCAATCTGGAAAAAGAGTACATTGAAAATAACATAAGATTCACAAACCTTGCCTATGGCCTTGATGAAGTAGAGGAGCAGGATTTTGCAGTAGCACAGAACATGACTAGAGAAACCCTGGAAAATGCAAAAGAAACCATTGACAATGTGAGAATTTTGGATTATAGGCCTTTGATAAAAACATACAAGCAAACTCAAGAGATCCGTCTATATTATGATCTCTCTGGAATTGACGTTGACAGATACACAATTAATGGAAAATACACTCAGGTTATGCTAGCTCCTCGAGAGTTAAATCAGGATCAGATAGCATCTAATGCGCAAACATGGGTGAATCTCCATATGGTCTACAGCCACGGTTTTGGTGTAGTGATGAGTCCAGTAAACTCTGTAACAACTCAGGGCCTCCCTAATTACTTAATTAAGGACATTCCTCCAGTATACACTATAGAAGACAAATCCATTGAGGTGGAAGAGCCAAGAATCTATTATGGGGAGGTTGACAATAATTATGTTTTAGTAAATACAGATACAGAGGAGTTTGACTTTCCAAAAGGGAGCACTAACGAATATACTCAATATAGCGGCAAGGGGGGTGTAACACTATCATCCTTCTTTAGAAAGCTTGCCATGGCCATAAGATTCGCAGACGTAAAAATCCTACTATCCTCAGATATCACCCCAGAAAGCAAAATCCTATTCAAAAGAAACATCCAAGAGAGGATACAAACATTAACTCCTTTCTTTTTGCTCGATTCAGATCCTTATCTTGTAATAGATGAAGGAAAGCTCTTTTGGATCCAGGATGCCTACACAGCTACTGGAAACTTTCCCTACTCGCAAAAGTATGAAAACATAAATTATTTGAGAAACGCTGTTAAAATTGTTGTGGATGCTTATGAGGGCAGCATAACCTATTATGTTATTGATACAGAGGATCCAATCGTGAAAACTTACAAAAGAATCTTCCCTGATCAATTTAAACCCTTTGATGATATGCCCCTAAAAGACCATATTCGCTATCCTGAGGACTTATTCTCAGTCCAGTCAGCAATTTATTCCAACTATCATATGAACAATCCAACTGTTTTTTATAATAAAGAGGATGCCTGGCAGATCCCAAGCGAGGTTTATGGAACAGGCCAAAAAGTGGAGGTTGAGCCATATTACATTATTATGAAGCTACCCGGAGAAGAAAAAGAGGAATTTGTCTTAATGACTACATTTACTCCAATTAAAAAGGATAACATGATCTCATGGCTTGCTGCAAGGTCAGATGGAGAGAATTATGGAAAACTGCTCTTGTATAAATTTCCTAAAGATAAATTAATCTATGGCCCTTTACAGATAGAAGCGAGAATTGATCAAGATTCTGAGATCAGCCAGCAATTAACCCTCTGGAGCCAGCAGGGTTCAAGAGTTACAAGGGGAAATTTATTGGTTATCCCAATTGAGAATAATCTACTCTATATTGAGCCTTTGTATTTGCAGGCTGAGACAGGCCAATTACCAGAATTAAAAAGAGTAATTGTTTCTGATGGTGAGAGGGTTGTTATGGAAGAATCCTTAGGAGATAGCTTAGCAGAGTTATTTGGAACTGCAAGACCTGTTAAAATACAATCAACTCTTTTATCTATAAAAGATCC
>JASMFX010000104.1 GCA_030751555.1 Candidatus Woesearchaeota archaeon
CAGTAAAAAAATCATGAAAGCTATTGCAACTAAAGGTCCAAAGTTGCCAAAGATCACCTTGTAGGGACGTTTGATTAGTGGTTTTTTATACCTTAGGATAACTACGCTTAGCAGGACCGCAGAGTAGATTAACAGAATCAAGGGTATCAACATATGGAGCAGGGTTTCATATGATCCTGCTCCTACAACAACGAGGACTGTGATTATAACTGCCTGGAAGAGTATAGAGACATAGGGGCTTTTATGTTTTGGATGAATCTTAGCAAATTGGACAAAAAACAGCTTGTCTTCTGCCATGCTCATAAGGAGCCTGGGAGCGGTTACTACCCAGCAAGCCACTGCTCCTATGATCGAGATAAAAACAAGTATTGTGAAAAGATAACTTCCGACTACTCCGAAGTGAGCTCCTCCTAAGTCTCGAAGAGGGGCTGCACTTTCTCCAAACTCCTGCCAAGGCACTACGCCGAGAGAGGTAAGTGCGAGCAAAATTGCAAATCCAGCAATAATACAAGTTCCATAGACCAATGCCTTAGGCATTACTACTGTTGGGTTCTTAGTTTCTGCTGCCAGAAATATGGCAGATTCCCATCCAAAAAAAGTTTCTGCAATGAAAAATATGCTCAGAGCGATATTCATCGCTGGAAAGACAAAGAAGGGCCTTAGTAGACTTGGATTAAATTTGATGATTCCTGGGAAAGTGATTGCTAGGACTGTCCCAATGGTTATCAGGGCAAAGGAAACCAGGATATAGGTGCTTGTCTGGACTCCTCGAAATGCAATGTAATTAAAAACAATGATCAAGACAATTGCAACTGGGATATACCATGATGCATACTCGACAGGGATAATATACTGCAGCGCTCCCAGGAGGAGCATGGAGATAGTAACAGAGCCTCCGATAGCTGTTGTCCAGCCAATAACAAAGCTCCAAAACCTTCCATAGGTCTGCTTAGAAAACTCATAGACTCCTCCAGCTTTAGGAAACATGCTTGTCAGTTCACCAAAGCACATGGCTATGTAGACAGCGATGATCGAGAGTATTGCCCATGCAAGCAGGGAAGCTGGTCCAGCGTATTTTGCGCCTGCTGCAACTAAGAAAAAAATACCAGTTCCCATGATTGAATTGATTGTTATGAGGAGAATAACCTTGAAGCTCAACACCCCTTCCATCTGTTTCTCATGGGGTTGAACTTTGGATATTTTTCCTTTTTTGAGGTGTTTTCTTATTCTTAAGAATCTTGGTGCTCTTGCCCCTAGTCTGAGAAGTCTTACTAATCTTCCATATCTGGCAAATCTTGATATCCTTGTGAGGATCCTAACCCCTCTGAATGCTCTAGTAAAAACAAGGTAATCAACTCCTAGGAAAATTAGGTTGAATGGGATTGTAGCTATGATATCCAGAATGTGTTTTCTTATGTAGGGTATGATATGGGGTGTTTCAAACCATCTATAGTAGAGATCGATTGCAAATATGATAATAATTACTATGTCAAAGATATCAATGAGGAGAGCATACTTTGAGACATCATAAAATAGCTCAATAATACTTACAGTGAGAAGTAATACTAATAATGGAGGTATTAAACTCTGGACTAGATTATCAAGCTTGTTTTTACCTATTTTTCCCACCTCTTTTATGTATTATTCAGATTGGGGATATTTAAATGTTTCTATGAGAAATCACTCTTCATTAATCCTTTTCCTTCTTACAACGCCCAGCCAATTATACATGTCGCTTTTATAGGATTCAGAAAGTGGATCTTGGTAATTTGTTTGTTCGTCAGATTCCTCTGTTTCTGTCTCTTCAGCAGTTTCCTCTAGATCAGATTGTTCAGCCTCTTCTTTTGCTATGGACTCTATTGTCTCTTCAGTCTCAGAAATCTCTTCCTCACTTTTTTCTTCATCTGCCATTTTAGTAGATAATGCCAATAACAACTCTTTCAACCTGATCAAATCTTACTTTTCCAGGATCTTCAAAATCAATATTATCTCCTTTTACTCTTGCATACCATTCTCCATCATCGCCTATCTCGACAATTCTATGGATGATGGTTCCTTCTGTAAAATGAGTTGTGTATGAAATAATATCTCCAACTTGGAGATCACCAATACTGTCTGGCGAGATCTCTAGAGCATTTGATCCAGTGTC
>JASMFX010000105.1 GCA_030751555.1 Candidatus Woesearchaeota archaeon
CTAGTGGGAAAAGGAGTATATGATATAGCAAATGGTTACATAAATAATGAACCTCTCCCTGAAGACACATATTCTAATATGTCAGTGGGCATTGGAATGGTCGGTCTATCTTCTTCAATGTTTCTGAAGGATAAAAATCCAGGATTGTTGAAAAAAGACCCTTTTTGGAAAAGAGCATATAATTGGGCAAATGAGAAAATTGATTCTATCACTTCCAAACAATTACCCCAAACAGTGCCAATTCCAACATATTCCAGATTACGCTGCAATACCCAAAATCAAGCTGCGTAATTTACTGGGAACTGAATTCCTAACACATCAAAACCATTAAATTTAAGAAAAACACCAGAATTGGGGTTATATGACACTAAGAAATCGGGTTTTAGCGCCTGTAGGGGCAATATTAGCGTATTTTATGCTAGCTGGGGCTCCAAATACAGCTGAAGCTGCTTGGCGTTATCAGGTACGAAAAGGACAATATCTAGGTAGAATTGCAACTCAATTTAGAGGAGTTTCTGATGATGAGATTGCAACACATAATGGTCTTAAAAGTAAGCACAATATCAGAGAAGGTCAAATATTAGCAATTCCTAATCACAAAGTAAAAGTAAAACAAGGTGATTCACTCTGGAAAATAGCATCAAGATACGGACCAGGTGTAACTCATGCCTCAATTAAAGCTGCCAATAACCTTAAATCAGACATAATTCATCCAGATCAAGAATTAAGTATTCCCTCTTCTAATGTTGTTATTAATCAAAAACATGAAGCAAAGAAAAAAACACAAACTAGAACCCCTACAGTAAGAAAAACAACTCCTAAAACAATCACGACTGTAGTATCATCCCCAACTTTTGCCAACTATATCAATGCAAACCAAAGCAAAGTATTGAAAGACGGAACCTACTGGGTTGATGGCCCTAACTTTGTAACTCTGGGAGACTATAATCATAATGGCAGAAGTCCAGCAAGGGCTTCAAGAGTATTACCTCAAACACAACACCTTGTGCAAAAAGCTGCTGATTATACTAGAAGCAAAGGATATGGAGATCTCTATGTTGAAACTAATCCTGGAAGTAAACATCGAAGAAAAGGATCTCATGCAAAAGGACTGGGTGCTGATTTTACACTATTGAAGGATGGGAAAAAAGTACAATTTACCAAATCGAATAGATACATTATGGATGATATGTGCCAGTGGCTCATGCAACATAAGGATGAGTTAAATATAGCATCAGTGATAGCATATCCTGGCGCACCACATGCAACACATAGAAATAAGCATCACTATGATCATATCCATATTACACTAAAAGGAAACAAGTAGTTACAACGTTTTCAAATACTCAATACTTTTCTCAACTGCAAACTTAGGATTCCTAAAAATCAATTCATTCTCAACAGACAATAAAGTATCAATAACAATACGGGAATCAAAATCCTTTACATTCCTCATTATCTTAGAAAAAGGAATCTTGCCAAAGCCAAGCTGCATATGTGGCCGCTCCCCAAAGTCACTGATCCTAAACAGATAGATTTTATCCTTAAACTCATGAAGCTGTTCTCTAAACTTTGTATAGTCCATTCCTCCCTGAAAAATATGGCAGACATCAAGACAAATCTTAACTCCATCAACTGCAAAATAATTCAGAGCCTCAGGAGTCTCAAATACTGAGTGACCATTCATTACAAGTATCTGAGTATTAGTCTTAGTCCTCAATGCTACTAATTCTTTTCGAATATCTGCCTTAGCTTCTTTGTCTCCAAAATAGGCTAGTGATTCAGGATGAATATTAACATAGGAGGCATTTATCTCATTTGCAAAGTCAAGGATTGTTTCTTTGACCTCCTCAAAACTCTTCCTCATCTTCCATCTATCATGCCATTTGATAGGAAAGTTTAGTCCTACCTTCAAATCCTTCTTTCGCATATATTTTTTTAGCCTATCAATGTCATCCATTAGATTTAATGGTATTGGATACTGACAGTTTAATTCAAAAAAATCAATTTTCTTAAATTTCTTTAGAAAGGAAACTAGCATCTTAGAGTTGCTAATAACCCACCCCTGGCCCATATCATGCCTTATGCTGATACCTATTTTCATAGTAAAAAGAAAAGGTTGACTAGCATATAAAGATTACGGAAACACCTGTTCATAAATCATACTTTCTTGATAGAAACAAAACCTCTGCTTGAAAGTCATCTCTATCCATAATAAATGATGTGTTTAAACCACCTTTCTTTCTAAATTTCTTCTGAATCCCTCCATATCTCCTCATCTGAGGATAAGTGATTAGTACATAAGCGAATTTTCCTCCAGGAAATAATTCTTTAAGAGGATCAAAAAGATAAGCTATTCTTACATCGCTCATACAGTAATTCAATCCCCCACCAGAGGCTTTAGTCCTAATGGTTCCAAACTTTGATTCCCGCATCCTATCTACTGTCCGGTATTTACCTCTTTTCTTAACCCTCTTTGTCCTCCCCTTTTGCATTGTAGAATTAAGCTTTACCTCAAACAACCCATAGAGATCATCAAATTTAGCAAGAGCATCATACTCAGTCCAATCGATTCCCCTCTCCTGCACATTAACCCTTAACTGTCCCTGTTTCAATTCAAATAGATAATTCTCTGTTAAATGGTAATCAGGGAAAATATCAAGTTTGATAGCACTACCCTCTCTCATAGCTGCCAGCCTTAATCTATTGTCTAAGTGGATTTCAGAAATCCTAGATAGTAGGACATCATCATTAGGCCTTCTCTTTTTGAGGGATGGATCCTGTGCTGCTTTAGCTAATTGGATTCTTTCCTTTTGCCTTCTCCTTATGTAGAGTGGATCCTGTACCAATTTAGTGACAATGCCAACATCATCTAAGGTTGAATGGCTAAACTGGTAGAGAAACTCTCTTAAGGAGGCATTATGCTGCAACATAGTAGTAGAAATTTACACCAATTAATAAATTTACCCATATACAAATCCCCTAGGGCTATTTTAAAAATCCCCTAACAACTTCAAACAAAACCTTACTAAAATCCCCTAATTCCTTAATCTTAATCGATTCATTAGGAACATGCATCTGATCATGCTCGCCACAGCTAAAGCCAACAGCAGGAATCCCTTTCAAAATAAGTGCCTTAGCATCAGTCGCTCCTGATAATCCCACAGTCTTTGGAGTAAAACCTAAAACCTTTTTTGTTGTTTTTTTGATAACCTTAACTAATTCACTGTTTCCCTTAATCTCTGTTGGAGGAATTGATAATAACTGTTTTACTTCCACAAATTTATGGCCACTAACAACTTTCTTAATTTCCTGGACAATCTTTCTAGGACTTTGGGAGGGAAGATATCTAATATCAAGTACAGCTTTTGCAACACTTGGCACCATATTGGGTGCATCTCCACCCTCAATCAAGCCAAGATTAATTGTAGGTTTGGAAAACAACTTATGCTTTTTGTGCTTAAGTGTATATTTCTCAATAGCTAGAAGAGCCTTCATTAATTGAGAGATTGCATTTACACCATCCTGAGGCCTTGAACCATGAGCAGCCTTGCCATGACCAACAACCTCAACATGTAGAATTCCTTTTTCAGCGATGTCAATAATCCTCATGCTCTCTCCAACGTCAGGCATTATCGCAAAATCTGGCTTTATTTTCTTCTCTTTAATCAGATAGCCTAACCCTACTGAACTTCCCCTCTCTTCATCAACAACACAACCCACTAACAAAGTTCCCTTCAACTCATTCTCCACCTTTTTCAATTCCTTTGCAGCAACTAACAAACAAGCTAATGGACCTTTGTCATCTACAGCACCCCTACCATAGACCCTTCCATTTTTAACAACAGCCTTGAATGGATTTGTTTTCCACCCATCACCAGCAGGAACAGTATCTGAATGGCAAGACACCAATAAACTTGGCTTTCCCTTTCCAATAAAACCAACTAAATTCTCTCTGCCTTTTATTTTAGAGAATGTCTTAAACCGTATCTTATGCTTTTTAAAATATTTTTTAACATAATCCGCAATATGCTGTTCATTGCCAGGAGGGTTCTCAGTCCTAAAACCAATCAAATCCTTAAGCAATTTTACTGATTCATGCATGTTTAATATCAGATTGAAGAACTATAAAAGTCTTGTGGCTAACTACTTTGCAGCATCTGTCAAGAACCACCCATCACAGATGGGTGGCATGAAAGGGAAAACCACACCTTCATTTGAGACAGAATGTGTGGTTCTTGAGCATGCTCAGGATACCACACATACAATAAGTGGATTAGCGTAGCTAATCCACCAATTACAAATTGGTGGTATCCTGACATATCAGAACCTTACCAACATTCCTATGAAACTGTTCCTGCTTTGCCTTAATCTTAGGGTCACTTACCCACTCTTGGAACATATGTAATCCTGGTTTTGAATTCATCTCTATAAGCCAAACCTTCCCATTACCATCAATCATAAAATCAGCGCAATAGATCCTGGGATGAATATGCTCAATTTTTTTATCAATAATCTTAACCTTTTCGAGAACTAATGATGGAACATCCTTAATGTCAATAAAATGCATTTTTCCACCTTGATAATAATTTGTAATTAATGATTTTTCAGAACTCCTACAAAGTGCATGATCAATCTCCCCATTGATAACAACACACCTCACATCATTTGTTCCCTTAATCCCTAATGTTTTGTTGCCATGCGTAGTATCAACCCAATCCATTATGATAGTATCTTTTTCTATTGAAGACGGCTGCTCATTTTTCTCAATAATGTGAACATCAATTCCATCCAACCCATACCTTGGTTTGATCACCACCTTTGAAGAAGTTATTTGCTTCACAGATTTCTCATACTCCTCTAGGTTATTAACAGTGAATGTCTTTGGGACAAACTCAGAAAATGTTTGATAAGTATTAAGTTTATCCTTGCAAAAAGTCTCTAATCTGGGATCATTCACCAAGCCAACCTCTTTTTTCATAGATTCTCTCAGTGCATTGGTTTCGTCATTAAAAGGAAACTTATCCATCACAACATCCACATTAATATCATGGGCCTCTTTCCATCCATCAGAGAATGTAACGCCCTTAGTTATCTTACATTTTTCATAATTTTGCCAAGGAGCAAGATACGCTTCTGCCCCTAAAGATTGCAGAATAGTAATAAAGTCTTTATAACTGCCATTAAGAACATCAGTCTCTAGGGGTTCTTCCCCAAATTTCACCTCTGGCATAAGTATACCAATTTTTTTCATCTGGAATAAGAAAAGTATAACTCATATATCAATTTTTTTATTATCTAGATAGATTCGAGGGTTTTTAAAGACTTGATCCATATGGCTTATAGCGTAGATAGTCCCGCCAAACCAGGCATTACTCCCAATTCCAACATGAGCTGTCCCTAAAACCTTCTCACTGACAATAGTTACTGGAATAAGAGATGCACCCTCACTAATACCAATGCCAATCTCTCCAATACGCTTAATCCCCCAAGGATACTTAGCTTGGTTGATATACTTCTCAAAGCTTTGCTCTAGAATCTTAGCCTCATCCTCTCCTTTTATATCTATTATTTCACCATTTTCTACCTTAAGGATAACTGGTTTTTTTACTAAGAGTGTGCCTTCTGCATGCCTGATTGTGCCATCAATAACAATAGTGCCCTCAACACGCTTTCCTCTTGGAGCAAAATATACCTCTCCAGCAGGAATATTTCCTCCAATCTTAGAATATTCTGCATCATTGGCAATAGATTGTTTTCCCTGAATATTAACATAGAGGTTAGTTCCCTTATCAGTTAATATGCGACACTCATTAGCATAGTCAATTTTTTGCTTTAATGCTTTAGCTCTTTTTTGCATTGTTTGATAATCAAGATCAACTGACTTCACTAAATCTCTAAAATACTTAGTATCCAGGTCTCTCAGACCGGTTGCAGAGACAAAACGATGTTTATTGGAAGAAACATAGCTCCTCCAGCTCTTACCAAATTGCTTCATGCTACCAAGCTTGCCTGATAAGCATAATACCAAAACATTTTTTTCAGGGAATTGAAACAAGGATTCAATAACTAGATCATTCGCAGTATCTCCTGTGTTTTTTGGTTCTTGCTTTACAAGCTTATATGCTATGTTTAGTCGTTTTGCAGCTAGGACATAGCATCCAGCCATAAGAGCAGAGCATCTCCTCATTGGATAACCTTCGTCATATATAATCATGACCTGCTCCTTATCAACCTTTAAGCAATCATGGAAAACTTTCTTAAAACAAGCATAATATTTTTCAACAATTGGGAAGAGTCCTTCCTGTTTAAGCCACTGCACAAAGCTGTTACTGTCCATATCCAACAAATAATAAGTCAGTTCTTAAGTTTTTCTATCCCCTAGGCAACATTAAGAGAAAAATTCAATTGCAAAAAACGCATCTATTAATCAATTACCCTAGATTTTTATACATCATCAATACCTCAATATACTAATTAGTAAACTCATTATCCAAAAATATTTAAAGGGGTAATCCTAGAATCTAATTAGGAAGACAGGCTTCGTGGGGGTGGCTTTATTCCAGATGAATGTTTTATTGAAGTTATAACAAACATGGGGAACTATGTTCTACATAAGCAGATTGAACGAAGAGAAGGTCTAACCTTTATTCGGATCAAAAAGCGAAAATATTCTTATCTGGAATCTTAACGTCTTCCTTTTTTTTTAATTTTCTACTATGAAATTTACAACATCAAAACATGAGCAGAGAGATCTGTTAAAGGCATGGGTTGCCATCTCAATCGCTTTTGCAATAGCACTAAATGGATTAAATTTTTCTCTGAATTTTATCTTGGCATTCATCCTCTCAGCCCTTACTGTGGGCGTAGGGTTCCTACTACATGAACTAGCCCATAAATTTGTTGCACAGAAATATAGATGCTGGGCAGAGTTCCGAGCCTTTGATCAGATGTTATTCCTAGCCATCCTCATGTCCTTCTTCGGTGTGATATTTGCAGCTCCTGGTGCTGTTATGATATCTGGCCATGTCAACAAAGAGAGAAATGGAAAGATCTCAGCAGCTGGACCACTTACCAATTTTGTCCTAGCCCTACTTTTTCTCATTCTAGCGACCCTTCCCCTGCATTTGTTTATCAAAAATATAGGAAGCTATGGTTTTATCATCAATGCATGGCTGGGCTTGTTTAACATGATTCCCTTTGGCAATTTTGATGGTGTAAAAATACTTAGATGGAATAAGGTAGTATATGGTGTAATGGTAGCGTTTGGATTAGCCCTCCTCTTGTTCTAATTTTGAGCTTTTATATATCTCTTCCTTATAGGGCTTTAATCTTATAATCCTGGTTTTAAGATTTCTCTTTTTTATCTCCTCTTCAAGCTTATCTACAAAAGAATGCTGATCATATCCTAGACAAATAAAATCTGGCTTTTCCTGCTCCAGAACTTTATATTTATCGTCTTTATGCCCAAGCACAACCTTTTTTGCAATCCCTGCCTCAACTAACCTTGCCTGTCGCTGAGCCTCAGAATTTGTAGGATAACTACCTTTCACTGCTTTTACAGTCTCATCCCTCGCAACAAGGATTATCAATTCCCCATGCTCCTTAGCCTGCTTAAAAAAATTAAGATGGCCTGGATGAATCATGTTAAAAGTGCCTGTGACAAGGACTTTTTTCATTTGGATAATGTAAATGTGCTGTGTTATAAATGTTGTGCTAGAACATCTTGCTACTGCACAAAAAAATATTTCAATTCTGTATCTCTTTGGACAGGATGAATTTTCCGCTGTTAAAAGTGACTATTGTATAATCCAAATGAGTAGACTTTTTGATGTCTGCTATTACTGGTGCCCTATCTGCTATTTTCGTACAGAACATATCAATAATTGTACCATGGGAAACCAGAAGTAGAGTATCTGCGTCTTGATTATCCTCAATCAATTGTTGAACACAGGCCATGATTCTTTTCTTTACATCATCTAAAGATTCATTACCAAGTACTTTTACGCTGTGATCTTCCCAGCCTTTCCTTTCCTCTTCATCATACTCCTCTTGCAGATTCAAAGATTGTAGATTCCATTCTTTTAGACAGTCCTTTACCACAAAATCTACGTTAAACTGATCAGAAAATATTCTTGCTGTATCTATCGCTCTGTTGTAAGGGCTTGTGTAGATACGATCAGGTTTTGGTATTTTTCCTGATTTCGCTAACTTCTTTGTTTGCAGCTCTCCTTCCTTGCTTAGATGACTATGATAATATTCTCCTTGTACAATTTTTGGAGGCCCGTGCCTAATCAGATAGATTCTCATATCACTGTCAAAAACACTCTTCCCTTAAATACTTGTCTGTAGATAAGGTTTTCGATATTATACTCTAGAGAACCATAAACTTTATTAACTCTAATTGTCCAAATATTGTCTATGAGAATTAAATGTTTGCTATTGATTATCAGCCTAGTAGTTCTTGTAGCGTGTTCAGGGGAAAATGTTCCTCAGTCAAGTATAACAGGCAGTGTAGTTATAGATACAACTGGCCTAAATGATGATGAACCAGAGACAAGCGCACCAGCAGCTGCACCAGCTCCAGCAGCAGAAGTCTCAACAGATCCTTGCGTAGCAGTTGGACAGAAAGAGAAGGAGTTTAATTCATTAAATGATCAACTTAACAACAATAAAAAAGAAATGCTTAGTAAATTAGATACCCTTGAAAATGCAGTAGATGAAGGACAAAAAGCAGCCTTGAATAAAGCAGTAGATGATTTATTAGCTGCTAATAACCAGATTAAACCACAAATGCAATTAATCCAGAAACAAATTGATGCTTTGAAGGCAAAGTGTGGGTAGTTTTTTAAATCAGACTTTATTCTCAAATCTATGATTGACTTAACTGATGAAGAATTACAGATGCTATCTTCTAGTTTTAATACTAAATGCCTGGATGAGGATTCCTATAGGTGTTATGCTCCATTATGGGAAAAAATATTAGATCAATCAGAAGCTGATCCTAGCGTGGTGGAAAGAGTCAGAGAACTCCTACCTAATGGCCCAATAATGGAAATTAATGAATTGGTAATCATTAAATTATATGATTGCATAGATGCTGCTTGCTATGTTCTAGGAAGAAATAATGAGAAATATGAACATACTCCAGAAAATGATTTTCGCTTAGAGCATAAAATTGTTCAGCCAGGAACTTCAAATTGGCTATATCATGATATAGGAGAAGATTTTGATAGAACCACTCAAGAAGGCTTAAGCCCTAAGTCTGCTGTTCTAGTCGTTGAAAGACATGATGATTCTGTTAAAACATGGCACATAGCAACATTTCTTGGTCGATGTGAAGATGAGCTTATAGTAT
>JASMFX010000106.1 GCA_030751555.1 Candidatus Woesearchaeota archaeon
AAAAAAGTGCTTGATCTCGGTTGTGAAGCAGGATATGTCTCATTAATGATGAAAAACAAAGGAGCTAAAGTAGTTTCCTTAGACCTCTGTGTTCCTGCTCTTCAAAAATTTAAAGAAAAACTAGATAAAAAGGATATTCAAGGCATACATCCATTTGCAGCTATCGCCCAGCAACTGCCCTTAAAACCAAATCAATTTGATATTGTTGTAGCCACAGAGGTATTTGAACACATGCCAGAACTTGATAAGGTAATAGCTGAGGTTGCAAGAGTAATGAAAAGTGGGGGCAGTTTCATAGTCACATTTCCCAATGAAAGGTTAAGAAAGAAAATATACTGGATTGCAAAGCTCTTTGGCATCCACACAGAGGTTGAAGACCAAGTAACCCTCTATGAATACACTAAAGAGGAGATTATTGATAGGTTGGCTAAGCATTTTGTTATTAAAAAAGTGTATTCTTTTCCGTGGTATTTTAGATTGACTCATTTTATGTTAGGAGAGAAAGGGGAATGAAGAAATGATACCACCTATTATCGAATTAGAAGAAAAAATAAAAGAGATTAATGGGAAGCCATATTTTCCTGTTGAAGTTGCAAAAGTAAATGATCAGGTTGTAAGAATGGCATTGTTTGAGGGAGATTTTCATTGGCATACCCATGCAGAAGAAGATGAATTATTCTTTGTCTACAAAGGAGAGATTGAAATCCAGTACAAGGATAGAGACAATGTAAGATTAAAACAAGGCCAGATGCATGTTGTACCCAAGGGGGTTGAACACTGCCCAAAAAGTATTCAACCATCATATGTATTGATGTTTGAACCATATCAAACAAAGAGTGAAAAAGATTAGATAATTAGATTTCTCACAAAAAAAGCACACCTTTATAAACCCTCCTCCACCTCAATACCCTAAGGCATAAGAAATTATGTTTTATACGGAGGAAAAAACAATGAGCGATTTTAAAGGCCACGGTGGAAATGATTTTGAAGACCGTGAAATGCACGACGCAGTTTGTTCCGATTGTGGTGAGGATTGTAAAGTACCATTCAAACCTACAGAAGGAAAACCTGTTTATTGCAAAGAATGCTACAGAAAGAAGAAAGGATTTTAGTTCTTAGCAGAGATTCTTAATAACGATTTTTTTCTTTTATTATTTATTCTTTTTAATTTGTAAATCGGATTTATAAACATTTATCTCCACAAGTATGGATGTAGGCGAGCTTTTGAAAGATTATTGAGAAAAACTTTGTTAAACTAAACATCACTCAATAACAACCTTATTGGTCTTCCCATAGCTAATCCGTTTAAGAATTCCCTTCTGATCTAGTTTATGAAGAATACGAGTAACCTTAGCCTTAGGCATCTGCAATTCATAAACTAAATCCTTTTGCAAGCAAGGATTATGCTCCAACACATAGAGATACACTTTCCTAACATCCCCCTCTAGTAAATTAGCGCTTACCTGTTGTTTTTTAGTAAGAGAAATCTTCTTGCTGTAGTCTGTAAAATAATAAAACAAGGAAGCTCCTCCTGCTGCACTGAGAATCATTAAAAACCCTGTAGAGATAGGTCCAAAGCTCCTAGGAACAGGTGCACGAATCGACTTCCCATTATCAATCTTCACAACAACCTCTTTATTGACACCTACAAAAAGGATAATCACTATTAAAAATATACTTACTAAAAATATTCCGAGTGACATTCCTTCTTTTTTGTTCATTCTAAGCTTTCCTCAATAACAGCAACCATATTATCGTAAGGACTCACTTCCAAAATTTGGATAAAACAAACCTCTCGCCCTCTTATCTCATCTACTTCACAAATTTCATCAGATTCAAAAATAAAGAATTCATCCTCCTGATACATTTCATATCCAGCTTCGTCAGCCCAGATCAAAACATCGTCAAAACTATTAATCGAATCATCCACGAGCCTTCCGAACTCCTGATAGTTATACAAATCATAGCGATAATGATCATCAGGTGAAATAAAACCAAGATCATCAATCTCATCTTGCTCAAGAGAAATCAGATAATCCTCAGGACCAGCATAGGGCACATAGAGTGCCAAAATAATACCTATCAATGCACCAAGGATTAACACTAATAAAGAGAGCAATGTTATCTTAAAGATCTTATCAGTCGTCATTTTCAAAGGAAATGTTGTCTACCTATTTAAAAGTTAACACAAAAATAAAAAAAATAAAAAAAGTTGATCTACTCAAAAAAGCTAAACCACAATCTTCCAAGCTCATAAAACAGCTTGTCAAGTCCAGTTTGCTCATCAACCTCTTGGTATTCCTGCTCAATTGCCTTAATCTCCTGAACAATCGCTTCCTGATCCTCTGGATCAGCTTCTACAAGAGTATCTAGCTTGCTATCAAGCCGTCTATCGAGAGCTTCATAGACATCCTTGTTTTCACCAAGAACCCTGTCAATCTCTTCCTCTACTTCATAGATTCTATCCTCCTCATAGTCTCCACCACAATAGATCTCTGGAAGAGATTCCTCCAATTCTGTGATGCCAAACTTATCATCCAAGGAAAAGAGTTTATCCTCTAGCTCTATAATCTCCTCATCAAGCCTATCCAACTCATCTTCATCATCTTCCTCCCAGGCTTCATCATAGGCATCATAGAGTTCATAGAGTTCTTCTTCCAATTCTACATAGTCCTCATAATGCTCTTCATAGATAG
This sequence comes from Candidatus Woesearchaeota archaeon, assembly GCA_030751555.1. The sequence continues at coordinate 2,697 of JASMFX010000106.1, forward strand.
CATCTATCTTGTCCCAGACAGCTTGATCCTCTTCTGAGTAATATTGGTCATAGAACTCATCCTCCATTGCAGAGACACCAATCTCTTCTTCAAGCTCTTCATATTTTTCCTCTAATGCATCTAGCTGCTTTTCAATCTCTTCAACTTCTGCATCATCTGCACTATCTAGCTGATCGAGCAATTCATAGTATTGCTCATCCAACTCAACAAACCGCTCTTCAGCTTCTTCATAGACAGCATCCATCTCATCATAGAGCTGTTCCTCTTGGTCACAAAAGCTTCCTGATGTATCAGCTATTGCAACTGGAACCGTTGCAACCATTGCTGCAGCCATTCCCAATGCCATAATTTTTTTCCATTTTGTCATTTTTTCATCTCCAGGATCACTTCTTATGAGCAATCCTAGAGTATACACTAGTTGAAACAATATATCCAATCTAGGTGAAATGCATTTCACTATGCCCACACCGATAGCTTTATATTATCTCCAAAGTAAAGGTGCAATATGGTACTAAAGATAGGCCACAGGGGGGCAATGGGTTATGAACCTGAAAACACTCTGCGTTCATTCCAAAAAGCCCTGGATCTAGGAGTAGATATGATTGAACTAGATGTCTATCTCTGCAAAACAGGAGAATTAGTTGTAATTCATAGTGATAAACTGAGTAGGACAACCGATGGCAGAGGATTTGTCAGGAATATGAGCTTTAAAGAACTGGAAGAAATGGACGCAGGCAAAGGAGAAAAAATCCCTTCCCTCCAACAGGTCTTGGATCTCATTGACAAAAAAACCATAGTAAATATTGAACTAAAAGGCCCTGGAACAGCCAAGCCCAGTATTAACATAATTGAACACTATATTGAAGAAAAAGGATGGTCATATGATAATTTTATACTGTCGTCGTTTAATCTCAATGAAGTAAAAGAAACCAAAACTTTGAATCCTCAAATCAAGATTGGCTTGAATTCAACATTAACGAGAACCATTGAAAAACATGCTGCTAAAGTAAATCCTTCCTATGTAAGTGTTAATTTTAATACAATCTCTAAAAAATTCATCAAAAATACCCGTGAAAAAGGCATGAAGGTTCTTGTCTGGACAGTGGATAAAGCAGCTGACATTGAAAAGATGAAAGCCTTAGGAGTAGATGGTATTATCTCAAATTTCCCTGATAGAATATAAAGAGAAAAATTCAGAAGAGAATACTTATTTCTTTCCAACAGCAAAGATAGAAACTCCAAAAGGATAAGAAACATACTGCATCAGCCACAATTCAGCTGAATACATCCAATACAAGAGCATATTAAGCACTCCCGACATTGGCTCTATATCTGACTTAGCACTACTACCCAAAAGATTCCCAATCTTCCGAGAAATAAGAATCGGCAAAAACAATAAAGTGTTAAAATAACTCATCCTCCGAACAATAAAACCAGCTGATTCCATTTTTCCCCTTAACTCTCCCCGATCATACCTTCTAGCTGCATGCTGTGCAACATCATGCCTGCTCCATAAGCATTTCATAGCAGAATCAGTTATTATTACTCTCCCTCCTGGCTTCAAAACCCTATAAATCTCCTTCAAAACACGAACATCATCCTTAATCTCTTTATGATAAAGCACATCCAGAATAGTAACAACATCAAACGTGTTAGCAGAAAAACCTAACTTCTCAGCACTCCCTTGTTTAATTTCTAAACCCCTCTGCCTGCAAAACTTTACAGCTTCCAAACTCTGATCTACTCCTTGCACATCACCAAACTGTTGCAGCTGTTTTAACATCAAACCTGCACCACATCCAATATCAAGAATTTTAACTTTTTCCTTGCCCAAAATCTTTTTAAGAGCCCTCTCTACCAGTTCTCGTTTGCACCTAAACCACCAATAGCACTCCTCTAACTGGTAAAGTTTTTCATATTCTTCTTTTTCCATTAGCTGAAGAAAATAGAGAGAAGTTTAAATACATTACTAATCCATCTTAATTTCAAAAGGATGTAGATCCGGGCTATTACTATCAAAATTCTCAGAAAGAAGGGTGATAAAAATAGTGTCTTCATCGAATTTTATCGTATGTGCTTCCATCTGAAAAATCCTAAAAGCATCTCCCTCATTTGCCTTAAACTCTTCTTCTTTCTTTGTGTCCATATGCACAATCTTTACAGTGCAAGCACCTTTAATAATAAAAAAGAACTCTTCAAAGGTTTTATGATAATGATTGCCTACTATGCTTCCCTTTTTCCGCTCATATTCGTTAAGTTGTCGCCATTGATGACCACGAGTAATCTCTCTTAAAATCCCTCGATCATCCTCATGTACAAAGTTTGGCTTGATTATTCTTCCCATATTCCTCACATCTATCCTCCAAAACGGATCTTCAACACTTCAATCCCATAACTCCATCCATGTTGGAGTAATTGAATAAATGATTCTCCTGATTTTGAGACTCCCTTTTCTCGATCAGTAAAACGAAAACCTACTTCCTTTATTCTATATCCCTTTTTGATAGAGTCATATAAAAACCTTATGCAATATTGCCCATACCCTGTAGTCATGAGCTTTACTCGAGAAAAAATCTCTTTTTTAGCTGCAATAAAACCACTGTCAAAATCCTTTACCCTAAATCCTAAAAAAAGATTAGCATAGAAGTTAATCATCCTGCTCGTTATTACCCTTAACAAACCACGATCATCTTTGCCTCCAACAGCATACCTGCTCCCCATTGAAATATCATACTGGGGAATAAAAGCAAGCAATTTGGGAATAACATTGGGAGGCATGCTTAAATCACAGTCCATCCACACTACAATTTCTCCCGTTGCCTCTTCAATCCCTCTTGCAATAGCAGAAGCAAGACCTCGTTCATTTGTCCTTCTGATAACACGAACTTTTTTCTCATTCATTCGTTGAGCAATTTCCCAAGTACCATCAGGACTATCATCATCAACTACAATAATCTCTTTAAGCTCACCCACATAACGAAGAATCTGCTTTATTAATTCCTCAATGTTTTCCTTTTCATTATAGGTAGGTAAAATAACAGATACAGTTGACATAGTAAATCAGATACTCCTAAGTTATAAAAAGCTATTGGAATTTTGTCAACATGTCAATTAAGCAAGAACTTCCTTCACCGCTTCACAAACCTGCTTAACATCCTCTTCAGTTAATGAGCTGGAGCTGGGCAAATAAAGTCCTCTCTCTCCTAACCATTCTGCAACAGGATAGGACTCAGAACCTAGCATTTTTTGCAGATAAGGTTGCTTATGAAGAGGAACAAAAAAACTGCGAGTGTCAATCCCTTTCTCCTTCAACTCCTCCATAACCTGTTCTTTACTCTTTTTAACACTATCATCTAGCACAATCCCATACATCCAATAGACATTTTTTGCATAATCCTTTTCAACAGGTAAAATAAGCCCAGGAATATCAAGATATTTTGCATAGAGCAACGCATTTTTCCTTCTCGCCTCAACTAACTCCTCAACCTTCTCAATCTGCCCAACACCAATAGCTGCCTGCACATTAGTCATTCGATAATTAAAACCAAGATCAGTATGAAGATATCTTTGAGCTCCCTCTCCAAAACACATATTTCTCAAGCTTCTCATTTTTTCAGCAATTTTTGAATCATTGCAAACAACCATGCCCCCTTCCCCTGTCATGATAATCTTATTTGCATAGAAACTAAAACATCCAACATCACCAATACTTCCACACTTTTTTCCTTTATACTCTGCCCCGTGTGCCTCGGCAGCATCCTCAATAACAAAGAGATTATGCTTTTGAGCAACTTCCATCACCACATCCATATCAGAAGGATGTCCATAAATATGCACCGCCATGATAGCCCTTGTTTTTTTCGTGATTTTCTCCTCTATCTTTCCACAATCCATACACCACGTTTCTTTATCAGCATCTACAAAAACAGGACTTGCACCCACAAAAAGCACTGCATTAACACATGCAGCCATAGTAAAAGTTGGCAAAATTACCTCATCACCCTCTCCAATACCAAGAGCCCGCACAGCTAAATGCAGAGCAGTTGTCCCATTGCAGCAAGCAACCCCTTCTTTCACACCAAGAAACCCGCTTAAGCCCTTTTCAAACTCCTCAATAAACCTTCCTCGTGAACTTATCCAATTAGTATCTAAACACTCATCAACATATTTTTTCTCATTGCCAACAAACATTGGCTCGCAAACAGGAATAAAATC
>JASMFX010000107.1 GCA_030751555.1 Candidatus Woesearchaeota archaeon
TTATCGCAAACCAGAATACGAAATAAGAATTAACAACGCTAATCTACACTCACTGCATGGCCCTTGCGTTCTTGTTGCAGCAAAACCAATTTTTACATTCTCAGCATTGATAAGGATAGATTTGGAAGATTTTTTAGAATATGCATCGAAATTCAAAATTCTCTGCTCTGATGCCCAATGGAATCACCTAGAGATTGTCTCAGCTGCTGCAGCTTAGAAATATTATTGCTGATAACCTTCCTTCTTATAAGTATCATCTTTCTTATTAGCAGCATATCCTACCTGATTGTCTATGTTCTGTTTGCCATGACTATCTTCCTTTTTCTCTCCAGATGCTGGTTTCAAGCCATAAGCCTTTTGAGATTCAGCAAGTACCTCTTTCAAAGGCTTTTTCCAGCCGCAAGTGCACTCTGCAACCCCATGAATCCCTGAGAAATCACCACTATACATCGGTCCCTCACTCTCTTTATGCGGTGCATCATGCTTCTCTAGCTTCTGGATCTCATCAACAATGCTTACTTCTTCATCCTTAACAATTTTGACCTCAAAATCATCGTTTTTGTGGGCCTTAGAATGTTGCTCCTGAGCTATCTTCAAAGCATTATCAAAGAATTCCTCATGGACCTTCTTCTCCATAACTTGTTGATCATCACTCTGGAATTCCATAATCATACCTAGTCTCTATCTTATATAAATGTTTTGAACTAAGCTAGGAAAAGTATTTATACACCCACTCCATAACTCTACACATGCAAACAAAAACCTTACCTTCTGGAGAGAAAATTCCTTTACTAGGATTAGGAACTTGGGAAAGCAGAGGATCTGATGTGAAAAGTGCAGTAAAAAGCGCTTTGGAGCTTGGCTACACCCACATTGACACTGCATGGATCTATCAGAATCAATTTCAGATTGGAGATGCTTTAAAAGATGTAAACGTAGAGAGAAGTAAATTATTCATTACCTCTAAGATTTGGATGGATTACCTTCATTATAAAGATGCATTACAAAATGCAGAAGAAACACTCCAGCAGCTACAGACAGATTATGTTGATCTCTTACTCATCCACTGGCCAAGAAAAGAAGTTCCTATGGAGGAAACCTTCAAAGCACTAAAAGAACTCAATGAGCAAGGAAAAGCCAAAAGCATTGGAGTTAGCAATTTTACAATTAACCATCTAAAGAAAGCCATCGAAATCTCTGAAATACCCATCTCTATGAACCAGGTTGAATTCAATCCTTATCTAAACCAGCAAGAACTCCTTAACTTCTGTAAAGATAATAAAATATCTCTTACAGCTTACTGTCCTTTAGGAAGGGGAGGGGTTTTAGCTGATCCAGTTCTTAAGGAAATCTCAAACACACACAATAAAACCCCTGCACAAGTTTCATTAAGGTGGCTCTTGCAGCAAGGCATCATAGTTATCCCAAAATCAGTAACTCCTGAGCGTATTAAGGAGAACATGGATATTTTTGATTGGGATCTCTCAGAAGAAGAGATGAAAAGAATAGGCAGCTTAAATAAAAATCATAGAATCTGTAATTTTGAATTTGCAGAATTTAATGATTAGGCTTTGAGAGAAATATGAGCTCTTTTTAATTGTTTGTACTATCTGGATCCCAGTTTCCTAACATTTATATACTATTGACTTCAATAATAATAAATGGATCCAATTTTAAAGGGCAAGGTAATCTCTGGATTACATGAAGGTAAGAAATTCATGTCTATCCATCAATATGAGATTCAGTTTCATAAAATTCTCAATGCAAAGCCATTTGCAGGCACTCTCAATGTTGAAGTTGATATTGAAGAAAAAGAGCAATTTCTTAAAAAACAGCAAAAGATCCTTGTGGATGGCTTTGAGAGCGAGCATAAAACATACTATGAAGTTATCTGTCACAGGATTAAGATCAATAAAAAACCAGCTTTGCTTATCCTCCCAATAAAGAATCAACATGAACCCAACATTGTTGAGATTGTTTCTGAAGAAAATCTAAGAGAATCCTTAAAGCTTGAAGATGGCGATGAAGTTGAGATTGTATAATGTCAGAATTTTCCACTAGTCTAGGACTAGTGGCACAAGCTCTGCTTGTCATCATGGAGGAAATAGTGGGAAAATTCTGAGCACTAAGAACCACCCGTCCAGCGGTCAATGGGAGGGATAACTCTTAATCCCACCAGTCTATGACGGGTAGTTCTTTAGTTTCTTAATCTAAGAAACCAAACCAACAGGATTAGGATCATTAAAACTAACCTGTCCTTCAAATTCTTCCATCAATACAATGCCGTAGGGATACATAGTGCTGTGAAACAACACAATTTTATTATTTCCATCCCCTTCCAACCAAACCTTGGCAGCCTCATAGTCATCCTGACTAAAAATCCTAGCTCCCACAACATTTCCTCCTAACTTTTCAGCTTCATCAAAAACCCTTTGCAGCTGAGAAAAATCATCCAATCCTACAGATATCAATTTCAACGGAAATGTTTTGTTAATCTCACTAAAATATCTCGAAGGAGCATCATAATACATCAATCCATAATTTTCATAATCCTTAACACTACTCACCACAACAATCTGACCCTTACGCAATTCAATCGGTGCTCCACCATAAACAACCCTCTTATTCTCTGCCCTCCAGACCGGACTCCCAACTAGCTTTAAATCATGCCCCAAGGCCTGATAGACAAACCTATCTGGAAAACACACAATCTCAACCCCTCTGTCAGAGAGATACTTTGCAGCCTTTGCCTTCCCAGGAAAATCACAGTCTGAAACAACAACCTCTGCCTTTTTTCGAATACTCTGCTCTACCAACATATTCAATCCATGAGTATCAATAATCATTGCAATATCTTTTGTTAAAAAACGAGTATGAGGATAGCTAATCTTATCAAGAGGTATCTCAAATTGAAAAACCCCTTTATCATCCACAGCATACCATCTTCCATCCTTCTGAGCAGCTAGGGTCCCTGTCACAGGTAGAGGCATTTTTCCAACAACTCTTTTTAGATCCCTTACCCTTCCTCCTTCATGCCATCCAATATCCTCTCTCAAAGAACTCTCGTTGTAGCTAAGCCTCTCTGAAAAAACAACAAGAACTTCTCCTCTAAAAGGATCCTGAAGCAGTTGCTGTCCTAACCAGTCACGATAGACTCTTTCAACTTGGGTAACCACATTGCTATCAGCAGTGACCTCAATGCTTGTATTGCCAATAAGTATCTTATTGTGGGCTGAAAGATTCAGGTTTGGCTTTATTGAGCTTGTCTCAAATTCTAAAACATCATTATGCTCATCCACCATGATTCTTTCCAATAGCTCTGCCCTCCATCCAACACCCATAGTTCTCCAGACATCAGCTGCCTTTCGAAAGTAAACAGTTTTGTAATTATTACAATTAATACTTCCTAGTGTTTCCATGAGCAGTGCTTTTTCTTCCTCATCTTGTGGCTCATACTTAGAGAAATGAAGACAAGCTTCTTGATAGTATTCACTTTTGTTCTCCAGCCGAGCCAGGATAAGATAGATATCCCCCAATGCCCAACTATTATTAGTCTGAGAAATTTGATTCTTCAATCCATCAGCATACAAATCCTTATCAAAACCAGCAACTGTTAGCACATAACTTGGATCTAGCTCATAGTTAGGATCATATTGATAGGTGCAAGCTACCAATAGTAGCACAAGCAACAATATTAAGATCTTTTTCATTCAGTAGAAGAATTGCTTGCTTTTTTTAAATACTTTGTCAATCGAGAGCACACTTAACTTCATTGTATCAATTTCGGGCTGCTTTTGGTCACTTTGTGACTTATTTTTTCTCCCCCTTGCCTTGGCGTGTGGGAGAAAAAATAATCCTGCTGTAAGCAGGACAAAAGCGCCCGAACCACCAATGGTTAAAAATTCAATTTAGAAAACCTTTTAAAAGCATCTTTGCATGCAAACCTTATGGCAAATGTATGGTTATACTCTTTAGTATCAGTTATCCTAGTGAGTTTATTATCCCTCATTGGAGTCTTAACACTTTCTCTAAGGTCTGATCAGCTAAAAAAGTGTCTTATCTACATGATTAGCTTTAGCGCAGGAGGCTTGTTTGGCGATGCGTTTTTGCATCTGCTGCCAGAGATTGTAGAACTGCACGGCTTCTCCCTCACCATATCACTGTCCCTGCTACTTGGAATAATCTTCTCATTTGTGGTTGAAAAAATAATCCACTGGAGACACTGTCACCATCCTACAACAGAAGACCATCCACACCCATTTGCTAAAATGAATCTAGTTGGAGATACAGTTCATAATTTCATCGATGGGATTATTATTGCTGGTTCCTACCTAGTAAGTATACCTGTGGGTATTGCAACAACAATTGCTGTTGTTTTTCACGAAATACCCCAGGAGATTGGTGATTTCGGTGTTTTGCTTTATGGGGGGTACACAAAAAACAAGGCTCTTTTTGTGAATTTTCTGACTGCACTGGCTGCTATTCTAGGAGCAGTAATTGCCTTGGTCCTAAGCTCTTCTGTGGAGCAATTAGCAATGTTTATAGTTCCCTTTGCTGCTGGAAACTTTATTTACATTGCAGGTGCTGATCTAATACCTGAGATCCATAAAGAAGTAGAATTATCTAAATCTATTATGCAAGGCATTACTTTTATTCTTGGAGTGCTGGTTATGTTAGGATTACTATTTCTCTCTTAAATCTTTTTGCAAACATTTATATACATTCACCCTTATCCTTTTCAACAACATGGCCAAAATTATTTTTCAAGTAGACGGTGACCAAAAAGAAAAGGAATTAGCAGATGGAGAACATGTACAAAAAACATGTGAAGCTCTTGGGGTTCCTTTTGGTTGCAAATCTGGTTTATGCGGCACATGTAAAGTTGATGTTCTAGAAGGTGCTGAAAACTTAGGAGAATTAACAGACCAAGAAATAAACATGGAAAGAGATGCTCAACATAGATTAGCCTGTCAATGCAGTATCAAACAAGGTAATGTTAAGATCAAATTAGGTGA
>JASMFX010000108.1 GCA_030751555.1 Candidatus Woesearchaeota archaeon
TTTCCTCATCAATGAAATGGGTGAAAGATGGCTCTAAGAATGTCTATACTGTGGATGACATTAAGGCACTCTCAGAAAAATATAATGAAGTCTTTGTAGCGATTGGACAGGATTATCTTGAAGTAAAAGAGCATCTGGAAAAATTTAAGGAGGATATGCTCTATTATTTGGCCAGTTCGAAAGCTTCAGGATTAGCAGAGGGGAGGAGGGCAAAATTCCAGGAACACGCTGATCGGATGGTCAAACCCCTAGAGAGACTTCCTGATAATGAGCGTAGAGACAAGGATGAACTTCGAGAGAAGTTTCATAGATCTATGAAATATCTTTACTATATGAGCTCATCTGATATTATAATTTCTTATTCAGATGATCTACAAAAGGTTTTTACTGATGCATATGTTAAGGCTGAAGCTCCTAATCCAGGATTTTTTACTCAGTTTAAGCAGATGATTAAGAAAGCTCAGGATGCACAGACTGCTCTTCAAGAAGAATTAGAGTCTGTCCGAGATTATCATACCTGGGAGAGCTTTTATCATGGATTAATAGTAGAGCATCAAAAAACATTTGATGAATTTGTTAAACATCGATTTGAAAACCTTGCAAGACGTTATCTACAGAATGTGAAAACTCCTTCTCGGAGTGATATCTGGGGAGGTTCTGTAGCATTACGCAAGCAGTATCCTAAAGGAATCACTACAAAGCATACTGCAATAGAGGCAAAGTTTGCTTTGAACGAATTAGATAGTCGAATCATTGGGTTTGTAGTTCTTATGAAGAAACAAGCCACTCTTCTTGCAGATATTGCCAGCGAGATGGGTATTGATGATGTTGAGGAACTGAGAAAGGTTTTTATGGAAGATTATGTAAATAAACTTCAGAATGATTTACAGGGGATATACTATGTTTTTACTAAAGACGCTTTGAAAGATCCAGATAATCCTATCCATCAACAAAAGGAGATGCTTGATACTATTCAGCATTTGTTGAGAGATGTCCATGATGGCAGAGCATTTGATGATATTTTTAAGGAATCAAGTTAGTTTTTCTTTCTATTCTTGTAGATCCACCATAAAATGCTTGGTTTTCTGTGATGGAGATAGCCTTTCTGTATTTGCTGTAAGAAATCCATTGCCCAATGGATGATAAAACTGATCGTTAGGATGATAAAGAATTCGTGATAGAAACTCAGGAAAAGGAGGAGGACGAGGAATTCTATTGTGTGGAAAACATTGAGGATGCCTTGAAAATTAGTTGTTTTATAATATTGTTTTAGCTTACTGTAGGAGAATTGTTTGTGATGCTTGAAGTATTCAAAAATGTGGTCGCTGTCTACTAAGACTCCAGTAAGATAGGCTGCTAGAGCGAGCCAGCCAAAATAAGGCCATAAGACGATAACTATGACTGTAGTTACAATGACATGGGTTATAGGTTGCATAGTAGTCTTTTTTGATGGATTTGTTTAAATAATTTGTGTAGTAATGGGGGGGGGTTCTAACTGATTACTGTTTCTGAACTCAAACCACCCAACACACTACCTTGTATTGAGGGCCCGCCCCCTCCTAGGATGTGTTATTTGGTGGGAGTGTGTGCTGTTCTTTTTGGTGGATCCTCCCCCTTCTTTGGAGTAGTTTGAACAGTTATGGAACTTGAGTATTCCATAACCTTATGAAATCTTATGATTTCAACAGTTATGGAAATTTGCATTTCCATAACCTTTTTATAACCCCAAATGTTCACATTTACTTATGAAAGCATACAAATATAAGTGTGGGGCAAAGACAGAAGAGTTTGATACAATCAAAGAATTTGATCAGACTAAAGAGGTTTCTGTGATTCTTCCTACTTATAAAGAGGAAGATGGGATTAAGCGGATGATTGATAGTATTAAAGAGGTTCTTAATGGGAAATATCAATATGAGATCATTGTTGTTGATGATAATAGCCCTGATAAGACTCCAGAGATCATTGATAGTTACGTAGGGGATGAGGTTGTTGCTCTTCATCGCTATGCTAAAAAGGGCATTTTTTCTGCTTTACAAGATGGGATTAAGGTAGCTAGGAGTAATACTGTTGTTATCATGGATGCTGATTTTTCACATCCTCCTCGCAAGATTGTTGAATTGTTATCCTACATGCCAGAGGCTGATATTGTTAGCTGCAGCAGGTTTGCTCCTGGTGGTGGTGTTGAGATGCCTTGGTTTAAGAAATTAGCAACTTATAGTCTTAATATGTGCTTAAGAATTGTTCTGGGATTTAAGGTAACTGATTTCACAGGAGGATTTCATGCTATGAAGCGAGATAAGTTCTTGGCATTGCCTTTCAAATACCCTTCTCAATGGGGAGAATTTGACATGGAGCTTTTTTATCGAGCCTTACGAAGAGGCTACACTATTAAGGAGATTCCATTTGTCTACAAATATCGAGATGAGGGGCATTCAAAAAGTGAGAGTTATGTAAAGTATGCATTTCTTTACTGGAAACGAGCGTTATCATTACGATTTTTAGGATAAGGACTACAAAATGGGAGATTTTATACCGGTTTACGAGCCAACACTTGGAGGGAATGACCTCAAATATGTTACTGATGCTGTTAAGAGTACTTGGGTGAGCAGCTTAGGAAAATATATCAGCCTTTTTGAGGCTGGCTTTGCTGAATACGTTGACAGTAAATTGGGAGTAGCTGTTTGCAATGGGACTGCTGCTTTGCATGTTTCGTTAAAGGCACTGGGTATTAAGCAGGGAGATGAGGTTATTGTTCCTGATCTTACGTTTGTTGCTTCACCCAATGCAGTGACCTATGTTGGTGCAAAGCCTGTTTTAGTTGATGCTAACAAAGAAACCTGGTGTATGGATATCAAGAAGATAGAAGCAAAAATTACAAAAAAGACAAAGGCTATCATGCCAGTCCATCTTTATGGCCATCCGTGTGATATGGATCCTATTATGAAGCTGGCTGAAAAGCATAATCTCTTTGTTATTGAGGATGCTGCTGAGGCTCATGGGGCAGAGTATAAGGGGAAAAAAGTGGGTAGTATTGGTCATGTTGGGTGTTTTAGTTTTTATGGCAATAAAACTATCACAACAGGGGAAGGAGGCATGATTGTTACCAATGATCCCAAACTTGCAGAGAGAATGAGGTTCTTAAAGGATCATGCAATGGATTCTGACAGAAGGTATTATCATCCAGAGGTCGGATTTAATTATCGGTTAACTAATGTGCAGGCAGCTCTGGGGCTTGCTCAGCTAGAAATGATTGAGGCACATGTTCAGCGGAAGAGGGAGATAGCGAAACTATACAACTCTCTTCTTGGAGAGATAAAAGGGATTACCTTGCCTCCTGAACTGGAGTGGGCAAAAAGCACCTATTGGATGTATTGCATCCTGATTCAGCCAGAGTTTGGGATGAGCCGAGATGATCTTATGAAAAAACTGCAGGAAAAAGGAATAGGAACCAGACCTTTTTTTGTTTCTATGCATGAGTTGCCTCCTTACAAGCAGGATGCTAAAGATTTTAAAATTTCTCAGCAATTATCTGCTCGTGGTATGAATCTTCCCTCATCAGCGCATCTTACTAATGATCAGATTAAGCATATCTGCCAGGTTATTAGTCAATTACAAAATAATCAGTTACAAAAATGAATAGCAAAGATATTGTCCTGATTACCATTCTTTTTCTAGTTGCATTCTCACTCTGGACATTACCTTTTCAGGAGAATCCGTTACCTTTTGGGGAGGGGGATAGTGCTTGGCATTTTGCTAATGGTGATCCTCAATTTATTAATGATGAGAGCAGTGTTAGAATGCCCTACTTTATTGGTGTTTGGTATTACAGCCTAAGCAAGCTTGGCCCTTTTGCTCCGGAGTATCCTCCACCAAACCATCTTAATTATGCATTAATGCAAATTGTGGGTGGTGAAAGGTTTGTTGCTCCTTTTATCTACATAGCTATTACCTGTTTTTTAGGTATTTTTGCTACTTTTTTTCTTATTAGAAAACTCTATGGTAGTGTTCCAGCGTTTATTGCAGGCTTTGGGCTTATCTATTCTGTGAGGGAGATCATGCTTTATCTTTGGGGCCAAAGACCTACCATGGTAAGCTTTGTCATGATTCCCATGATTCTCTATGCACTCTATTCCTATGTGCATGGGTATTACACTAACAAGCACAAACCTATCTATCTCTATCTCTTTTTCTTGCTTGTGGCGGGTCAATTTTTACTTCATATTCAAGGATCAGTGATTACCTTTCTCTGTTCTTTCATGTTTATGATCTTTATGATCGCAAAATATAGGAAGTTACCTATCTCAAAGAGCAATGCTAAGCATTATGTTATTGGGATTGTTGTGCTGCTTGTTCTCATTGTGCCGTTTGTCCCCATCTATTATGGTCTGGAGTTGGGAGAGGCTTCTGGCGAAAGAGTTTCTGTTACTCGGTTATTAAAATGGAGTGTTGAGCCAGGAACTTATCAGGGGAGTTATCCAGACTCCTATGTTCAGATAGATTCTCATTATCATCCTCTTCTCTTGCTTTTAGTGGGAGTTGGAGTTATTTTGTTATTAGTAAGGAGGAAGGATACTGATCTCTTGATTCTTGGGTGGTTAGCTGGAGTATACCTTGCTCTTCATTTTGATGTTTTCTTAGGATCATCAAGTCCCAGAATCATCAGGATGATGGTTGCAGAGCCTCCTTTGTTCTTTTCTTTGATTGGTATTGCTCTGACTAGCCTTGTTGGATTTATACCTGCAAAAAAGCAGCTTAAGAACATATTGCGTATTGGCGTAGTTGTATTATTTGTTGTATTTTTACTCCAGGTCAAGGCTCCAACTGTGAAAAGCACACTCTCTGGAGCATATCAGGGGTTATCTCGAATTAATCCCCATCAATTTGAAGTATCAGAGTGGATGATGGAGAATCTTCCGGAAGATGCACTGCTTTATGATCATGGTGCTCTTACTTATCCTAAATCACGTTGGATGTTGGTTGTGTCTAATAGGCATATTAACAAGTGGTGGGGGACTCTTAGGAATGATACATATCTTACAGGGCCTCAGTATTTTATTATGGACTACTCTGATTTGGCTTATTTACAAGGTAATCAACAGTATGCACAACAGACTAAGGAACTTCAAGCATTTGAAGAGCACAACTTTGGAAATCAAACTGCTATCTACGATAAAAATAATATAAGAATCTATGAGATTATTGGTGAAGTGAGGGATATTGCATGAAGATTGACAATAGGATTGTAGCAGGGGTTTGTCTTTTGATTGTCTTAGGCTTGGCTGCACATTTGTTCCAGTTTACTGGTGTGCGCACAATTATAGGGATGTTATTGCTGTTTGTAGTTCCTGCTTACATGATACTCGATAACTTTGATTTGGAGCAGGATGAGAAGTTGTTTTTTGCTTTTTTTATTAGCATTAGCTTGTTTACCTTATTTACTTGGTATGTGGATAGAATTTTGCCTTCTCTAAGGCTCTCGCTTGCGGTTAGCTTTATTCTTCTTGTTTGTGGGGGGTATGCTTTAAAGAGATATAGGAAAGGTAGATCCCACAAGCAATTATCAGAAGGGGCAAAATAAGGTAGTGCAGGTTTACATTCAGACCAAGCAGGCCTATGTAGTAACTCACTGTTCCAAGGATTCCCATGCTTAATACGCTTCCTATGATGATTCTTTCTAAGAAGTTCAATTTTGATCTCCAATAGAACATAAGCAGATAGCCTGGAATGATGCTCATCCAGAATAGGCTAGCGATAACTCTTACTATGCTCAGCAGAGATTCGCTGTAGAAGAGCATTTTGAAGAGAACTATGAAAATTACTAGGAGTATGAGGCCATAAGTTGCTTCATTTTTTAGCTGTTCCTTAGACACAAGGCTCACCCCTGGTTGGGTTTTTTATTATTGAAACAATTTGGTTTGAGAAAACCTCTTCAAGGCCTTTATTTTTGAAATTACTTGCCAGGAGCAGATTAAATTGGGGTAGACGCTCGTCACGGCTTACTTTGTCATAGATATAATAATCAAAATCACAGATGTCTTTCTTTAACCCATGTTCAAATTCATCGGTATCTCTAAGATGATATCCAAACTTGAAGGGTGATTTCCAGTAGGGATAGGAATTGACATTGTCTCCATAGA
>JASMFX010000109.1 GCA_030751555.1 Candidatus Woesearchaeota archaeon
ACTGACGCTATTTCCAAAGCTTTGAACAAAGACAAGGAATATGTCTGGGTAATACTGGATGAAGTGGATAAGGAACATTTTGGAGTGGGAGGCGTGAGTTGCGATCAACGTGAAGTGCAAGGAGTGGATTGAAATATGAAAAAGATAAAAGTTGGCGTTTTAGGAGCTACTGGCATGGTGGGGCAGAGATTTGTCTCTTTGTTAGATAGCCATCCTTGGTTTGAGGTAGTGGCTGTAGCAGCATCACCCTCTACAGCTGGAAAAACATATGCAGAGGTTGCTAAGGATAGATGGATAATTGATGAATCTATTCCTAATTCAGTTGGAAAATTAATATTAAAAAAAGTTGAAGATGATATGGAAGAAATTGCTAATGAAGTAGAGTTAGTGTTTAGTGCTTTTGATTTGGATAAAGATTCTATCCAGAGGATAGAAGAAGGGTATGCAGCTCTTGGTGTTGCTGTTGTTAGTAATAATTCAGCTCATCGCTGGACAGAGGATGTGCCTATGATTATTCCTGAAGTAAATCCAGAGCATGTTAAGCTTATCGATAGTCAGCGGAAGAACAGGGGCTGGAAAAAAGGATTTA
The DNA here is from genome assembly GCA_030751555.1 of Candidatus Woesearchaeota archaeon. The sequence goes on from JASMFX010000109.1 coordinate 590, forward strand.
TTGCAGTGAAGCCTAATTGTTCTATACAGAGTTATGTTCCAGTTGTTAAGGCTTTAGAGCAGTTTGGAGTTAGTAAAATAGAAGTGACAACCTTACAAGCATTATCTGGAGCTGGGAAAACATTTGAGACCTGGCCAGAGATGGAGGACAATGTTAATCCATTAATAGGTGGAGAAGAATGTAAATCAGAAGATGAGCCTTTGAAGATACTTGGCAGTGTAAAAAATGGCAAAATTGTCAATGCTTCTGGAATTCATATCTCAGCCACATGTATTCGAGTTCCAATTAGTCATGGACATATGGCAAGCGTTGCTTTATCTTTGAATAAAGATATTAGTGAGAAAGAATTTATTGATGCTCTAAATAATTTTCAAAATCCCATTGCTGAGTTAAAGTTGCCTAGTGCTCCAGAGCCCATGATCAAGTATTTTTCAGAAGAGGACAGGCCGCAGACTCGTTTGGATAGGGATTTTGCTGATGGAATGGGAATCACTGTAGGAAGGCTAAGAAAAGATCCTGTTTTAGGATGGAAATTTGTAGCTCTAAGTCATAATACTATTAGGGGTGCTGCTGGTGGGGCTATTTTAGTAGCTGAGTTGTTGAAAGCTAAGGGTTATATTTGATCCACAACACTTAAAAACTAACATCTTTTCAAGATTATTCCTATTGTGATAAAATGGAAACAAAAGAAGGAAAGCTATACATTGCTGGTATAAAAGCAGAGGAACTTACAAAAGAATTTGGTAGTCCTCTCTATGTTTATGATGATCAAGTTATTGTGGATAATTATGAAAAGTTGGTTAAGGCAATTCCTTACAAGAATCTTAAGATGCTTTATGCCTGCAAGGCCAATACCAATGCAGTTATTATGAAAAAGCTCAGAGATTTGGGTTTGGGCTTGGACGTGGTGAGTGTAGGAGAGCTAAAGCTTGCCTTAAAGCTTGGTTTTAAGCCGGAAGATATTTTATTTACAGCAACTGCTGTGACTGATGATGAATTAAAGGAAGCGATAGCTGCAAAAGTAACTGTAAACATGGATTCCCTATCAGAAATGGAGAGATATGGGAAATTAAATCCAGGAGCAAAGGTTTCTGTAAGGATTAATCCAGAGTTTGGAGCTGGTTTTCATGGTCATGTTGTTACTGGAGGCCCTGATAGTAAGTTTGGGATCTATCATGATAAAGTAGGTCAGATTCAGAAGATTGCTACAAGGCATAAGCTTACTGTTATTGGAGTGCATATGCATGTTGGATCACGTTATTTGAATCCAGATCAGTTTTATAAGGCAATGGATATTTTATTGCAAACTGCCTCTCAGTTTGAGGATTTGGAATTTGTAGATTTTGGTGGTGGAATCGGGGTTGTGTATGGCCCTGATGAGAAGATGTTTGATCTTAAGGAGTATGGCGCAAAGGTTAGTGAG
>JASMFX010000110.1 GCA_030751555.1 Candidatus Woesearchaeota archaeon
AAACATACTTCCCTTAATCATATTACTCCAGCAGAAGCTGCTGGAATCTTCCTCCAACTCCAAAGAAATAGATTCCTATCACTCATAGAAAAATATCAACCCATAATTAGAGCTTCATAGCACCGATAAATTAACAGTGTCGAGGAAGGAAACCTTTATATACCACAATTAACCACTATTTTGTATTGGTAGGATACTTAGCGCGGGCCTTTGGCTCAGGAAAGTCCACCCACCGTGAAAGAGCACTCAAGTTGAGGTTCAGTAATGGACGGCTCTGTATCAGAAACGAGACCACTTACAAAGAGAATGATGTTGTGAAGTCTCCAGTGATGGAGATGAGTTAACCAACAGACGTTTTTGTAAGAACGGATGAAACGCTACATACCTGCTCGGTGCAAGCTTTAAGCGCTTAGTTTAATGCTAAGAAGGAGTATCAGTTATACATATAACTTATGTTTCCTAAGCCTTCAACGGTCAGGGAAGCAAATGGCTCCTACAGAAGGTGGCTTATTTCCTACCAATATTTTTATTTTCAAAAATGGCAAACGACAGAATAACCATGCCCACATCGACAGCAGGCATTACTAGATACTTTGATGACTATAAATCAAAGATTGAGTTTAAGCCAGGCCATATTATAGTTCTAACCATTTTAGTTATTATTGTGATTATTCTATTGCATATCTACGGAAAATCATTGTTAGGTGCATAAGATGTTCCCAGGAATGAATCCAAGAAAAATGCAGCAAATGATGAAGAAAATGGGTATTGCCCAGCAGGACATTGAGGCAACCCAGGTTATTATAAAAACTGCTGAGAAAAATCTTATTATCAACAATCCTCAAGTAGCTAAAGTTAACATGATGGGCCAGGAAACCTTTCAAGTTGTTGGTGAAGTTGAAGAGCAAGACACTGACACGAGTCCAACAATCAATGAAGAAGACATAAAAACAGTCATGGAACAAGGAAAGGTTTCAGAAGAACAAGCAAAGGAAGCAATCGAATCAGCTAATGGTGATCTGGCAGAAGCCATACTTTCTCTGCAGAAAGAATAAGGTTTAAAAAGTTGTATTGCTTATATTACTTATATGAGATCATTCGAGGAGTATAGAAAAAGAGCTGTCAAAAACCTGCATATCGCGGACCATATGATTTACATGACCTACAATGTTGTTAAAGATCCTAAAATACTAGTCTCTATCATGGAGAATGTATTCTTGGCAGCAAGTAATGCAATCACCGCGGTTTTACACTTTGAATACACATACAAAAACATACCCTCAGTGCCTGAGGGATTCGAAACTAAGTTTATGCTGTTTAAACATGAGTGTGCTGAAAAGTGTGGAGTAGATGCTTCATACCTCAAAACGATTAGAATGTTAAAAGATACAATCATTGAACACAGAACAAGCCCTGTAGAGTTTAGACGAAAGGATAAATACGTAATCTGTGGAGACAACTACAAAATGAAAGTCATTGGTATTGAAGATATTAAAGAGTACATACGCACAATTAAAGAATTTATGAATCTAACAGATAATATTCTACTAAAAAATGCCTGAATTTATAGAAAATGCAAAAGAAGAACTAAAGAGAGTAGACCATTTAATCTATGTTAGTTTAAAATATACAAGAACCGTGGATGTTCTTAAAAGCATTATCCAAAGACTATTGAACTGCTTTGACTTTGTTATTGAAGGCCTATTACAAGAGGCTGAGGACAACAATAAAATTGAAGCAACCCCCACAAGCCCAGGAGTAAAATGCGAAGTACTACAAAAACTCTACTCAAAGGAAAAAACATTACATAATTATTGTTCTTTCTATCTCTTGTTAAGAAGAATAAACCGTGCTGAGTTTGAGCGTGCCAGAGAATTTAGAAGACACGTCACTATGACAGCAAATGTAGACCAAAAACTTGTTGAGGTAAACATTGATATCATCACAGATTATTTTAAACGAGTTAAACTTTTTATGGGTTATATTAATGAAAGTTTAGTTAAGGAAGGTTAGGTTACCATCGGTGGTGATGCTGGCGCCGATGCGGACCTTAAGCCACCGCAGGTGGCTTAAAATAGGGCCGGGCCCAGCATCACCACATTTATAGAATTGGTAACCAACCCTTCTAGGAGTAACATTTATAAGCAAATATCTTATTCTTAGAGCTATGGTGGCAATGGTGTAACCTGGCAGCATAACAGACTGTGGCTCTGTTGGCGCGGGTTCAAATCCCGCTTGTCACCCTTTTTATTCTTCATTATCTTTCCCACACCCCTAGGGGGTTGGCCACTTAAAAAACCAGTAAGTATTCCTTAGTTTCATCGCTACGCTCTGAAACAAAACCTTTATAAACCCTCTTGGAATCCCTATTAGAAAGCCCGAGTTCACGCGCCTGTTAGGGTTAAAACGTGTGATATTTCTGGCATTTCGTAATATGACTGAACAAAAAATCAAGCATTTAGTAAGAATTGCTAACACAGATCTTATAGGGACTAAAGCAGTGTTATATGCTATGCGAAAAATTAAGGGAGTAAATTATATGTTCGCTAATATGGCACTGAATATTGCAAATATTAATACAGCAAAAAAAACCGGGACCCTTTCTGATGAAGACATTAAAAAAATTGATGATATTATAAAAAATCCTCAAAAATATGATGTGCCTTCTTGGATGTTAAACAGAAGAAAAGACTTTGAAACAGGAGAAGATAAGCATATCCTAACAGGAGACATAGATTTTGTAAATTCACTGGATATTAAAAGATTGAGGAAGATCAAATCCTACAGAGGGTTAAGACATGGATCTGGACATCCAGTGCGTGGTCAAAGAACAAAGTCTAACTTTAGAAAATCCAAATCAAAAGGAAAAAGCACGCTTGGCGTACAGCGTAAAGCAATAAAGAAAGGATAGAACAATGGGAGATCCAAAAAAACAAAGAAAAAAGTATGATACACCTAATCATCCCTGGGAAAAAACAAGGATAGAAGAAGAAAAGATTATTCTTAAAGAGTTTGGTTTAAAGAATAAAAAAGAAATCTGGAAGATGAAGTCTCAGCTAAAAAACATAACTGCTCAAATTAAACAATTAATAGGAATGCCTGCAGAAAAGTCAGAGCTACTTAAAGGAAAATTGCAAAAAAAGTTAGTGACTCTAGGTTTAATTGAACAATCTACTCCTATCGAAGATGCGATGAATCTCTCTGTCAACGATTTAATGAAAAGAAGATTGCAAACCCTTGTACTAAAAAAAGGCCTAGCAAGATCTATAGATCAATCTCGACAATTCATTACACATGAACACATCAGTGTAAGTGGGAAAAAGATAACTGCTCCTGCATACCTCGTCCATATTGGAGAGGAATCTACCATAAGCTTTGCATCAAACTCAGGGTTAAACAGTGCAGATCACCCTGAAAGAATACAAGAAGCTCCAATAAAAGCTGGGAAGAAAACGGTAAAGAAAGAAAAACCAAAAGCAGAAAAGACAAAGGAGAAAGCTGATAAACCAAAGGAGAAAAAAGAATGAGAGAACAAAAGCCAATGAAGTGGGGCGTAGCCTATATTTATTCATCATATAATAACACAATCATCCATGTTACAGATATAACAGGCAGTGAAACAATAGCAAGAGCATCTGGTGGTATGATGGTAAAAGCTGATAGACTTGAGAGTTCACCAACCGCAGCCATGTTAGCAGCTAAAAAAGCAGCAGAGATTGCTATGGATAAAGGAATAACAGGAATACATGTAAGAATAAGGGCACCTGGAGGCCATAATGGTCCAGAATCCCCTGGCCCTGGAGCACAAGCAGCCATTAGAGCACTCTCTAGAATGGGACTGCGTATAGGTATTATTGAGGATGTAACAGCACTTCCCCATGATGGCTGCAGAAAAAAAGGAGGAAAGCGAGGTCGAAGAGTATGATAGAGATAAACGTTATTGAATATGATAAAAAGCATGAAAAACTTTCTTTTATTTTAAAGAATGCAAATCCCGTATTGGCAAACACTATAAGAAGACTGATCGTAGATAGCGTTCCAACAATGGCAATAGAGATTGTGGAGTTCAAGAAAAACAGTTCAGTGTTGTATGATGAAATTGTTGCTCATAGACTAGGATTATTACCTTTAACTACAGATCTAAAATCATATATCCCTTTAGAGAAAAGCAAATTAGAAGATCCTTATGAGGATCCTCGGTGCACACTAAAACTAACACTCAGCGCTAAAGGACCTGGAGCGGTATATGCATCAGAAATCAAATCAAAGGATCCAAAGGTAAAACCTGTTTTTCCAAAAGTTCCCATTGTAAAATTGCTAAAGGGACAAGATATTGAATTGCAAGCTACAGCAGTCCTAGGTTATGGTAAGGCTCATGCTAAATGGTCTCCTGGACTAGCATACTATAGGTATAAACCACATATTGAGATTGTAAAGCAAGTGACAAATCCAGATCAAGTTGTAAAATCCTGTCCAACTGTTTTTGAATCAAAAAATGGAAAATTACAGATTAACAAAGATAACCTGTTTGAGTGTAACACCCTTGATCAAGCAAGAGAAATAGCAAAACCTGAGGGAGCTATCAAACTTACTGAATCAGACACTGAATTTATCTTCAAAATTGAATCATGGGGACAGTTGTCCTGCAAAGAGATACTGATAAAGGCAGTTGATTCATTTGATGAGCAAGTTGACTTGTTCATCGAGGAGATTAAAAAATCATGATTTACTCCAGGCGGGAGTGCCGGAGTGGTCAAACGGGCTAGGTTGAGGGCCTAGTGGCTTAGTGCCTGCGCGAGTTCGAACCTCGTCTCCCGCATTAAATAATAATTAACAGTCACTCCAAAAAAATGAGTGATCAAAACACGATTCAACCAAATAAAAAAAAGGTGTTAATAATCAGTGCTATAAAAGCACTCATCGCCTCCCTTGGAATACTAGCACTAATAGTATTCATGAATAAGATGGACATTTTCGGGATCTTTTTTGGTCTTGCAGATGATTTCAATGTGAGCATTGAACCGACAACTGTTGCGATCTACGCAACTATTGGAATATTGCTTATAGCCATTGGCTATGTAATATATCAAACACTGTTGGTAAGCAGAAACAACATTCAGATAACCAATGATGCCCTTGTGATTACCACAACAAATGGTTTGAACAAGGAAACACTCAATGTTCCGCTGAATAACGTACAGTCGCTTACCTATGATGATAAGTCGATTGAATACAAGCTTTTGAAGATGTCAAGCATGACAGTTGCATTAACTGCCATGAGCAAAGAAAAAGTAACAATAAGTTTAATTGAGCACCCTGATGGAGTTTGCTCACAACTACAAAACACGATCAACCAGTTTCGAGCAAGAATGTATCAAAACATTAACCAACAAACACAAGAAACTGCACACACTCAAAGAGTCAGCAACATTATGGATGATTTTTAGAATGGCAACAAGAACAGGAGCAACCAACGATGGAATGAAGACTTTGATAGTGGAACTGCTAAAAAAAGCATCCACAGATAAAATTCCCTTGTGGAAAAGAGTAGCTTCTGATCTAAGCAAGCCTACTCGTCAAAGAAGAATCGTCAATCTCTCAAGAATTAATCGCTTTACTAAAGAGAATGAAACCATTGTAGTCCCTGGAAAAGTTTTGGGAGATGGACTTTTAGATCATAAAGTAACTGTTGCAGCTTTTTCATTCTCACAGAATGCAATAGATAAAATGACTAAAGTACAAGCAAAAGCAATATCCATTAACGAGCTTATGAAAGAGGATATCAAAGGAAAAAAGGTAAAAATTATAGGATAAAATGATAATCGACGCAACAAACTTGGTTTTAGGAAGATTAGCTACTTTTGCAGCTAAAAAAGCATTGCTAGGAGAGAAAGTGGATATTGTTAACTGTGACAAAGCTGTAGTTACAGGTAATAAAACCATGATTTTTGATAGGTATGATCAAATGGCAAAGAGAGGAACCGCCACAACAGGACAATTTATCAAAAGAGCCCCTCATGAGATTGTTAAGCGTGCTATTCGAAATATGTTACCATATAAAAAGCCTAGAGGGACAGAAGCCTTTAAGAGCATCAAAGCTCATGTGGGGATTCCAGAAACGTTTAAGGAACAAAAAGCAGAGTCAATCGACTATGCAAATGTAAAAAAAATGAGTAATGTCAAATACATCACAATCGCAGATGTTAGCAAATTTTTAGGGGGCAAAGTATGAAGATCATTCATGAATCAGGAAGAAGAAAAGAAGCAATAGCCAGGGCCACGCTAAAAAAAGGTAGTGGATCAGTAAAAATAAACAATATTCCTATGGACATGTATGAACCAAAGCTTTCACGATTAAAACTAAGGGAGCCAACCATCCTTGCAGGAGATGTCATGGAAAAGGTAGATATTACCATCAGAGTCTCTGGTGGAGGACAGGTTTCCCAAGCAGAAGCTGCAAGACTAGCTCTAAGTAGAGCCTTAGTTAAATTCAATAAAAAATTAGAAACAATCTTTATGAAATACGACAGACAATTCCTAGTTGCAGATAGCCGCTATAAAGAGACAAGAAAACCGAATAGGCACGGAAAAGCAAGAAGTAAAAGGCAAAAATCGTATAGGTAGGTGAAAAAATGATAATACCAATCAGATGTGTAAGCTGTGGAAAACCAGTAGCCCAACTCTGGGAAGAATTTTCTGAGAGAAAAGGCAAGGGGGAAGATGTCAAGAAAATCCTTGATGATCTTGGATTAGAAAGATACTGCTGCAGAGGCTTGTTCTTAGGCCATGTGGATCTAATTGATGACGCAGCTGCATTTAAAAAGTTTTAATTTTATTCTTTTTTTCAATTTTAACCAAAAGCATTTTAAATATGCTCTAAATTCTTAGTACATGCCTAATTACAAAAAAATAGCTGAAAAGTGGCAAAAAGCCTGGGAAAAAGAAGGAATCTTTAAGGTTAAAGAAGATTCAAAGAAAAAGAAATTCTACTTATTAGAGATGTGGCCATATCCATCTGGTTCTGGTTTGCATATGGGACATGCAAGAAACTACACAATGGGAGATGTCTTTACAAGATTTAAAAGAATGCAAGGTTTTAATGTTCTCTATCCCATGGGTTATGATTCCTTTGGATTACCTGCTGAAAACGCAGCAATCCAAGCAAAATCACATCCAAAAGTGTTTACTGAAAATGCTATTAAAAACTTCATTAGACAACAGCATGAGCTAGGATTGAGTTATGATTGGGACAGAATGAATGCTGCCCACACACCTCAATACTATCACTGGGACCAATGGATCTTCTTAAAAATGTTTGAGAAAGATTTAGTCTACAAAAAACAGAGCGAAGTAAACTGGTGCCCTGATTGTAACACAGTATTAGCAAATGAACAAGTCCATGATGGTAAGTGTTGGAGGCATAGCGCAACCCATGTTATCCCTAAAGATCTTGATCAATGGTTTCTTAAAATAACAGAATACGCTGATGAAATGTATGACCAAATTGATTCTCTAAAAAATTGGGCAGAAGATGTTAAGACTATGCAGAAGAATTGGATCAGCAAAAAAAAGTGGATTGACATCAATTATGAAATTGCAGATACAAAAAAAACAGTAACAGTGTCAACAACAAGACCTGATACAAACTTTGGAGCTACCTTTGTGGTTATTGCTCCAGAACATCCTTTATTATCAAAAGAGGAAAATCTTATACCTGAGGAGAATAGAAAAGCTGTTGATGAATATATTGCCTCTTCTAAAAACAAAACAGAGCAAGAAAGAACTGAAGAGGGTAACAAGAAAACAGGAGTTTTTACTGGATTGTATTGTATTAACGGATTAACAAAAAAGAAAATGCCTCTCTGGGTAGCAGACTTTGTCCTTTTTTCAGTTGGAACAGGTATTGTAGTGGGAGTCCCAGGCCATGATATTAGAGATTTTGAATTTGCAAAGGAATTTGATCTTCCCATCGTTAGAGTGGTTGTCGGATCTGATGGAGATACATCCCCCATAACCAAGAAAGAACAAGTCCAAGAGGAAGAAGGAAAAATGATTAATTCTGGATTCTTGAATGGACTAGACATTCATCTAGCTACAAAGAAAATAATGGATTATTTAGAAAAAAAAGGATGGGGGAAAACAGAGTGGAGATTTAGACTCCATGACTGGCTCATCTCCCGCCAGCGTTTCTGGGGCTGCCCAATCCCAATAATCTACTGCGACAAGTGTGGTCCTTTACCAGTACCTGAAAAAGATCTTCCAGTTAAACTCCCAGATGATTTTAAATTTGAAAATGTTGAAGGCAATCCATTAGCATTATGCAAAGAGTTTGTAAACACCCACTGCCCAAAGTGCAACGCTCCTGCTAAACGAGAAACAGATACAATGGACACGTTTGTAGATTCTTCGTGGTATCATATTAGATTCTGTGATCCTAAAAATACAAAACTGCCTATCGACAAAAAGAAAGCTGACTACTGGCTCCCTATTGATATGTATATTGGAGGAAAAGAGCACGCAACAATGCACCTTATCTATTTTAGATTCTTCCACAAATTCCTGAGAGACATTGGCGTGGTAAGTGGTGACGAACCCACCTACAATCTCTTCAATCAAGGAATGCTCCATAAAGATGGCTCTGTCATGAGCAAGAGTAAAGGAAATGTAATCTCTCAAAAAGAAATATCCGAGAAATATGGTATTGATACTGCACGTTTTTTCCTCATGTTTATTGCTTCGCCAGATAAGGACATGGAATGGGATGATAAAGCTATCGAGGGCACCTACCGCTTTCTTAACAAATTGTATGCCCTCCTCACGGAAAAAAAGCTGGTCACAAAACCCATACCCATGCAAGAGAGTAAGGTAAACAAAGCAATCCAGCTTGTTACA
>JASMFX010000111.1 GCA_030751555.1 Candidatus Woesearchaeota archaeon
CAAGATGATCTGAAAAGAGTCAATAAATTAACAAAAGAGTTTACAGCAAAGGAAGAATCATTAAAGGATTTTGAAGCAAAACTATGGAAAAAGGAGAATGTGCTTAACACAAGGGAAAAATCACTAGAAGATGCTGAAACAGATGCAAGATTAAAGGAAAAAGAGGTAGTCCAGCGAGAACTGGCCTGGCTTGAAAGGCAAAGAGAGATTGAAGACAATCTTGGAATTTTAGATAAGAAAAAAGAGCTTTTTACAAATATGGTTCCTCATCTAGAAAAACAACTAGGATCTTACAAAGAAAGGCGTGATACTGATATTAAAATCCTAGACGAGAAAGTTGCCTATCTGAGACAATACAAATCAGAGATAGAGCCTCTAAGCAAGCGCATTGATACCAATGTTAAGATGCTTGCCAATAAAGAAAATGAAATCTTAGAGAGTATTGGAAGCCTCAAGACTAGCAAGGAAATGCTTGATAATGAAGAAAAAAAGGTGCTTGCAAGAATAAATGAATTAGAGGGCCTAAGTGAACAGTTTAAGCATCGGGAAGATGAGATAAAAATCAAGGAAGTGGATATTGGAAAAAGAGAAGAAAGAGTTAAAAATGAACTAATAAAGGTCACGAGAGCAAAGTTGCTTAAGCAGCAGCTCCCTAAACTAGAAAGTGCGCACAAAAGACTAGTGAAAGAGATCAATAAGGTAAATACAGAGGCCCTGGCAAAGCGTGAACTGCTGAAAGATAAAGAATCAGACCTTGTCCAGTTCGAAAAAAGCCTGTTAAAGCTGGAAAAACAGGTTCATCAGAAAGAAAAAGTGATCTCAAGAAAGGAAGACTCACTCATTAAGGAAGAGTATGACTTAGTAAATGTGAGCAAAGCAATCAAAAAAGGCTTAACAGAGGAATATATCAAGAAAGAACTAGAGAAAAAACCAGAACCAATGCCAATGCCGAGAAAAAGAGCCCAACCAAATGTGTATAGACTTATTAACCAGGCTAAACAGCTAATACGTGATAATAATATTGATGAAGCTATGAGGCTTCTCAAAAATATTGAAAAATCTTATAGCAAACTGGCTAAAGAAGATGATAAAAGACAGATTGGCTATGAAATTCTGGAATTAAAAACTGATTTAAAATTAGCATCTTTGACTATCTAAACTACTGAGATCATACCTTTCTCCTCATCAATCTCAAATTTTATTCCTAAAAATTTCTCACAAACATAAATATTCGTTAGAGTATGATCTGTTATCTTAGAAGTCTGAACCCTTCCTCCAAAAATTGCTAAATAAGGGATAAGATTATCTGCCAAATGCTTATCCACTGCATCTCCTGAGTTTATCTCATCCAACAACTGAAGAGAAGCCTCTTCCCCTACCTTCTCAGAGGTCTTTGTTTTCTCTCCTAATTGATCTGTACCTAGAATAACAGGATTAAATTCATCCTTAAAACTATCACCAGAGGAGTATCTTGCAATTAAAACAATCCCAGTCCCTGTTGAAGCTGTCTCAGAATACTCAGATGTAACCTCCTTTGGGACTGATAAACCTCCTAGATACAATTGAGCACTCTGAACAATCCTCTCAGCTACATTATGTCTAGCCAGAGAAGAAGAACAATGCACAATCCCATTGATTTTTACTAATTCTCCCTGCTCAGTAAGATTAATAGGTGGAGCATCGTTTAAATCAGAAAAAATAAATTTAGGCTTTATTTTAATATTAACCTTGCCACCCCCTTTAGGATAGTATCCTCTTCTCTCAAGCTTAACATCAATCTGCACATATTTGCGTAATTGAGGGACTAAAACACTGTTAAAGTAGTCAAAAGGCATGCTCCAGGCCACATCAGTCCCTCCAGTAACTTTGATGCGTGAAGCCTTCTCTCCAAAAAGACAGGGCAACAAAACAGCCTGCAAAAGCAAAGTAATAGATCCAGCAGTCCCAATGTCAATATTGAGGTTTTTAGGCTTTATCTGGCCAGGCACATAGGTAATTGATTCGCTTCCAATATGAGCATCAGTTGCCTTTGCATCGCAAAGCTCTTGTAAAGCCTTTATACAATGGAGATGCTGTGCCTTCAATCCCGGCTTTTCCCTTCCTTTTCTTATGTTATCTACTCTAAAAGCCTTCCCTGTAAGAGTAGAAAGTGCCAGAGCTACCCTAACAATAGCTCCTCCACCTTCGCCCCAATTTCCATCAAGTTGAATCATATACGTATGTTCCTCGTTTGATCTTCTTTATCATATTTGTATCTAAGAAGTATTTTAAATATCTTCCGGCTAAATCATAGCTTCTGCCAGTTTTAACCATTTCTCTAGCCAAATCACAATACTTTATGAAACCCTTCTTTTCAGTAGTTTTTCTAATAAAACAATAAGCTTCTTCTTTTCCTTTACCATTAGGTAACTTCCTATATTGGTAAGAATTAAGGATTTCTTTCAACTTCTCTCTTTTTGTTGATAAAGTAAAATTGATTAATTCTGCAAACTTTTTTACATGATCCTGTTGTCCAATCTGGATTCTCCATTTTCCTGTAAATTGGCATTTCTTATTCTTGTAATATCCCTCTGAATATAATCTAGCATCAATTCCTAACTTGTGGAGCAAGAGATATTCTCCAATTAAGAGATTGTTTCTAGTATCGTTAGTAGTTTGTAGGAAAGTCCATCTTTCAGGAAGAATTCTTTCCTTAATTATACCTACATTTACACTTCTTGTAATTCTAACTGCCCTTTTGCCATAACGATCAAAACAAACATCACCTTCATCGTCATACACTCTTCTTAAATAGTTAGTAATGATTGATTTTCTTCCCAGTAAGATATCTTTAGGAAGATAAGGATTTACTAGTAATTTGTTTCCACTTGGCACTCCACTAAGAACCAAAGACATTCCAATGGGACATGGAAATTTTGTATAATATGTAGTCTTAGAAAAGTAAGTTTTTGTTTTAAATTTTCCAAAAATCTTAGTGCATAGCTTTATTAAACTTGAATGAAGTTCTTTTTCAGATGCACAATACTGTGATGATGCTGTAGGATTTTTATCAATGTGTCCATCAGATAAAAAAGCCGCTCTAATCTCTGCTCCTTCTTCACTATGTAAATTAAATGGCAATTTAGGTCTTAAACCTGCTATTTCAATAATTTTTGTATTTACATGTTTCAAAGGAAATTGTAGGAATATAGCAATCTTGCGTAAACTCTTAATACGTGGATTAAATTTACATTTTAGAAGATTAGAGATAACTTTTCTATTTATCTGAATTCTTCTTGATAATTCAGAGATATTTCCTGCTTTTTCAATAGCTTGATTTAGTAATTGCTTCTGAAAATCTTTGTTTAAGATTACAGAGTGACCCTCATATAAGTCGTACCATTGAATAGTAGTTTTTACTGGCCTAGCTTTTTGCACATATTCCTTGAAAATTTTATTAAATTCCATTTCGAATCACCATTGTTCATTACTTTGAAACTATCTAATTGGTTTTTATAATCTACCCAAGCTTGTCTTGTGGTTGTGGAAAGATTTCCGAGAATAAGTATCTAGTATCGAAAAGATTTCGAAAATTACACTTAGAAGATTCGAAATGAGGAAAAATTTACAAAATATAGAAATTAAAAAAAATATAAACCTTACCAGTCAAGATCCTCTAACTCATCCTCAAGGTCTGCCAACGAGGCATCATCAAGATCTGAAGCAATGTCATCAAAACCTTCCAGATCAACACCAACATCGTCAACTGCTGTATCTCCTAATTTCTCAACAGTGTTAGCAGGAATATTCCCTTCATCAGGTATCTGAACTGGGATGCCTCTCTCTTTGCTAACCTTTGGTTGACAACCAACCAGTAAAACGCTTAATACACCTAAAATAAATACAAAACTGATGATTTTTTTCATAGTAGCCCCTCCTTGTTTGAGTTTTCTCATTTTATTCATCAGCTACTGTATCGAGACTGATTGATGGTTGCGTTGCTTTGATTTCCTTGACAATAGATACAAGGATCCTATGAGCCTTTTTAAGCTGCTCCTCTGCATCCTTAGTAAGAACCTTTACTTTAGCCAAGATTTCATTGATAGCCTCTCTATCAGGCTCTTCATCAGTCCGCATATCCTTAGCTTCTGATAAAAGCGACTCCACCTGTTCCTGCAATTCCTCAGCAGCTAAAATATAGTCGCTAAACTGATCAACCTTCGCATCCAATCCATCAATTTCAATTCCATCTTCTTCAATTTTTTCCAAGACTCTATCAAGCTTCTTCTCAAGATTCTGACTCTGGACAATCAGTTTACGAAGATGTCCAAATAAAATCTCGCCAGTCCCTTTTCTTGCAACAGGCTTAACTTTTTTCCAAAGAAATGCAATCTCATCAGCTGCTTTTTTCAGCTCTTTTTTGGTAGTTGCCTGTTTAGCATTGTCAATAGCAGTTTCTACCCTGTCAACAACACTCTTGAGATCCTGGATAATACGTGATGCTCTTTCTGGATCAACATCCTCATCACCATCAATTTTAGTAATTACTTTGTTAATGTATGCTACAACACTATCTCCTCTATTGATAACAAACTCCCTAGCCTCTTCCAAAACCCTTTCTCCTATTACTTCGCAATCTTCATCACAATCCCTTAGCTCTTCTCTTGCCTCTTTGAAAGCTGCTTTCTTCTCCTGATGCTCTTCCTTAGTTAACTGGAAAACCTCTCTGTGCTCTAAAAAAGCCTCTCGCATAGCTACTTTCTTCTCTACACTAACAGGTCTAATCCGAACCTCCTGAGTAGGTCTTATGTTTTCCAAAGCTACACTAGGATTCTCAGCAGCTAAAACTCTCTTAAGCTTTGCCCTGCTTAATTCCTTAAGCTTAATGACCTCTTCTTCAGATAGATCCTCCAATTGAATAGTTTGACTAGTTACTTCCTCAATATGAGCTATAATTCTATTCTTACTCCTAACAGGAAGAGGATCAACTCTGCCATCATTTATCATTTTAACAGTAATAGTCGCAACATAGTCGTCTTCTGAAAACTCTTCAACATTACCAGGATATGGATCTAGCCATTTAAGCCCTAATACATACCCACCAACATTTATACGTTTACTGAGAAGATGATCTCCTTTATCCTCTTCATCAATTTGGACATTAATTTTTATCTCTGCCTTGCCTTCCCTACTACAATCTGCATTAGCAGGACATCTTGAGTCCTCTGTAACTTCAAGAAAAGTTACTGTTAAATCATCTCCAAGAACAAATGACTTTCTAAGCATTACATCAAATTCTCTTGCCTGTGATTGAACAGGTAGTATAGATATAGGAGCAGTGACACTATTCTCGCTTTTAATAGCAACCTCTCTCTTCAGGGGCCTTGGCCTTTTAGAAGGCTCATCTTTCTCAACACAACTTCCTCTTACCTCAGCACATACTGCAAGACATATTTCCCCTTCGCAACTACTGAGACATACTGGCTTACAGAATCCTGGACAGTTGCTTATAGTAAAGCTTTCACATGCAACTTTCGCAGTTAGTCCTGATACCTGCAAAGGCTCACTACCCTTTCTTGATCGAGTTTCACCAGATGCTTTAGTAATCTCAGAATCCTTTAATTGCTCAACCCTACTTTCCTTTGTAACATCTTTCTCAAATTTAGAATCTGCAAAAGCAGATCCAACAACACTCAACATAAAGATGAGCATCATAAACAATGCGATTATTTTTTTAATTTTTGTACCTCCGTACAATATTTTATGATTTTCATGAAAATATAATAGATCATTTTGTTTATAAACACACTTTTTTAGGCCAAAAAAACAATCCCG
>JASMFX010000112.1 GCA_030751555.1 Candidatus Woesearchaeota archaeon
GTTTACTTCAATTAAGTCTAGATTGTATTGTTTTGCTAAAGCAGCAGCTGAAGAAGTTTTACCGACTCCTGAGGGTCCCCAGAGAAATAATGCTTTTTTTTTTTGATTTTTAAAATTGGTTAAGAAAGTGGTAAGTTGTTGAATGGCAGAATCTTGGCCTTTAATCGTGTCTAATGTAGGTTGATATTTTTTTATAAAAGGGAGCATGTATTGAGGGTAGATGGGGTGGTTTAAGTAGTTATTTGTTCAAGAGACTATATTTTATGCAGTCTAAATCGGTTAAAATCTGCTGAGATATGGCGCTTTACTACATAATCTCCATAGAATTCTTTTATTAATTTCATTGCTTCTTTATTGTTTTTTGCCATAAATATGAAATCAAAATCTTTTTTACTGATGAATTTTTTTCCTAACATTTCTTTTTTAATCCATTTTAGGAGTCCCCTCCATTCATTTCCTAATAGTATTATAGGGACGTCTTTTACCTGGCCCACTTGGAGCAGTTGCCAAGAATACATTAATTCGAGGAGGGTTCCAATTCCCCCAGAAGTTACTATTACTACGTTGGATAGTTCCATAAATGTATCTAATCTATTAGAAAAACGATTGAAGTGTTTTTTGATATCAAGATGGAATGCGTCTTTCTGCTCATGTGGGAGCGTTATTGTTAATCCTATGCTGTATGGATCTTGAATTTTTGATTTTTTTCTTCCTCTATGGTGTCCTCTTGAGGCTGCATCCATTAATCCTGGGCCACCTCCTGTTACGATGTCTAACCCTTCTTCAGCAATCTCTTTGGCTAGGTTGTGGACTTTTTTGTAACGAGGATCGTTTCTTTTTGTTCTTGCAGAACCAAAGATTGCAATACGGAAATATTCTTTATTTATTTTTTTATGAGTTTTAGGCATGGTTAGTTTTTGAGTTGAGAGTATTTAAAGTTTTAGATAAGACTTTATGAATACGGCTGTTCCATTGGACTTGTAGGGACGCACAGCGTCCCAGTCCTTCTGCATTTCCAGACCATTAGCTGGAAATGCAAGGACTAAGTCCAGTGGTATCTGCTTGTGTTAGATAGATTATTTGCCATAAGGCTTAAAAATACAGTTAGAATTTAGATTATTATGGATATGAGTAAGAAGTATGATAGTAATGAAGCCGAGGCTAGATGGCAGAAGTATTGGGAAGAAAAAGGAGTGTATACTTTTGATGTCAAAGGCAAGGGTAAGGTGTTTAGTATTGATACTCCACCGCCTACTGTTTCTGGTAAGATGCATATTGGACATGCGTTTAGTTATACTCAGCAAGATTTTGTTGCTCGATATAATAGAATGAAAGGTTTACGAGTTTTTTATCCCTTCGGAACTGATAATAATGGAGTAGCTACTGAGAGATTGATTGAACAGATGAAAGGTGTGAAGAGTAAGGATATGGATCGAGATGAGTTTAGGAAGATTTGCTTAGATACCTTAGATAATGAATTGCGTCCTGCATATATTGCTGATTGGAAAAAAATAGGAATGAGTTGTGATTGGAAGATATTTTACGATACTATTGATAAGCATTCTCAGAAAATAAGTCAGCGTAGTTTTTTGGAGTTGTATGAGAAAGGATTAGAGTATCGAAAGGAAGCTCCTACCATGTGGTGTCCTGAATGTCAGACTGGTATTAGCCAGGTTGAAGCTGAAGATAAAGAAGTTGATAGTCAGTTTAATGATATCGTGTTTAAAGTTGGTGATGGGGAATTAGTGATAGGGACGACTAGACCTGAGTTATTACCTGCATGTGTTGCAGTTTTTTATCATCCTGATGATAAACGGTTTGAGAAATATAAAGGGAAGAAAGCAACTGTTCCTCTTTTTGGACATACTGTTGATATTCTTCCTGACAAACGTGCCGATCCTGAAAAAGGGACAGGTGCAGTAATGTGTTGTACCTTTGGTGATCAGACTGATATGGAATGGCAAAAGGCTCACAACTTACCGATTATTGAAGCTCTTGGTGAAGATGGTCATATGACTGCATTGGCTGGAGATTATACAGGGATGTATGTTAAAAAAGCTCGAAAAGAGATTCTTAAAGATTTGGATGAAGCTGGTTTGTTGAAAGGACAGAAACAGATTAAGCATGCTGTTAATGTGCACGAACGATGTGGTACTGCTATTGAATTTATTAATTCCAAACAATGGTTTATTTCCTATTTGGATAAACGAGATGAGATGCTAGAATGGGGTAAAGAATTAAATTGGTATCCTAAACATATGAAAGTCCGGTATGATCATTGGGTTAAAGGTTTAGCGTGGGATTGGTTGATTAGTCGTCAGAGATACTTTGGAATTCCTTTTCCGGTTTGGTATTGTAAACAATGTGATGAGGTTGTAGTTGCATCTGTACATGATTTGCCTGTTGATCCTTTAGTGGATAAGCCACCGATTAAGAAATGTAAAAAGTGTGGATGTAGTGAGTTTATTCCTGAGGAAGATATTCTGGATACGTGGGCTACGAGTAGTTTGACTCCTCAGTTGGCTATTGAATTGATGCCTAAAAGTGTTCAAAAAGATTTATTTCCTATGTCTTTACGTCCTCAGGCTCACGATATTATTACGTTTTGGCTGTTTAATACGGTTGTGAAGAGTCAATTGCATTCTGGTAAGAAACCTTGGAAAGATGTTATGATTTCAGGGCATGCTTTGGATCCTCATGGGAAAAAAATGAGTAAGAGTAAGGGGAATGTTGTTGAACCTCAAGAAATGATAGGGAAGTATAGTTCAGATAGTTTACGATATTGGTCTGCTGGTTCGAAATTAGGAGATGATTTAAGTTTTCAAGAGAAAGATTTGGTTACAGGTGAGAAATTTATTAACAAATTATGGAATGCTTCTAAGTTCTGTTTCATGCATCTAGAAGATTTTACCGATGAGAAGGTTGAATTAGAGTGTGTTGATAAATGGTTCTTAGGTGAGTTGAATACGGTTATTAAGAATGCTACTTCAAGTTTTGATACGTATGAGTATGCTCGGACCAAAGCTGATGTTGATAAGTTCTTTTGGCAAACGTTTTGTGATAATTATTTGGAGATTATTAAAGATAGAATTTACAATCCTGATAAAAGAGGGGAAGCAGGTCGGAAAAGTGCACAGTATGCTTTGTATCATGGATTATTAGGAGTTTTGAAAATGATGGCTCCGATTATGCCTCACATTACTGAGGAAATTTATCATCTTT
>JASMFX010000113.1 GCA_030751555.1 Candidatus Woesearchaeota archaeon
TGATATGATGAGTCAGAAACTCGAGCGCTAGATATGCTTGCTTCTCAATATTATTCATCTTGTTAAATCTGTTCAGGGTTCCAGGAGTATCCATGAATTGAATCTTTTTTTTGTCTTTTATCAGATATGCGGTGTTAATGCTCTTGGTTGTGAATGCATAACTGTCAATCTCTGGTTTTGAACCAGTCAATTTGTAGAGCAATGTTGTTTTCCCAATGTTTGGGAATCCCACAATAGCAACAGTGGGAAGGCTTGTTTTAATTGTTGGAAAGTGTTTTAACACTTTTCTTGCATCCTCTAATAAGTGTAGTTCATCCTTTATCTGTTTTATCACTGAGGAAATTCTTCCAAAATATTGCTTTTGATATTCTACTGTTTTGGTATAATGTTGGCATTGCTTGATTTTGGCTTTGTATCCTCTGCTGAATGATTTGATTTTTGTGATTGCCCAGTTTACTCCTCCTAATGATTTCTTTACCTCTGGATAATCCATTGTCACTTTTACTAATTCTTTGTAAAAATCATCAAGGTCATCCAGTCTAGGAAAGCTTTGAAGGATTTGATCCAGCTTTCCGACAAGTTTGCTCTCGACAGTTTCTATTTTTATTAGATAGATCTGCCTGATGATGTTGAGCTTATCCCCTGTGAGTTTCTTGGATCTCATCAGGTCGGTTCTTTTCTTTGCAGCCTTGAAAGCAAAATCTATGTAGAACTGTGGGCTTTCTATTGTGATGATGTCTTGGAATGCCATAATAGAGAAAAATCGTTAGGTGTATAAAAAGGTAGTTGTTCTACCGGATAGAATCATATCCTAAGGGGATCTAGATTGGTTTATTAAGGTTGTTTTTTTACGAGGGCTCAAAGCAATTAAATTTGGTAATTGCGTACAACTGGCTGCTGGAAGTTCAATTCCCTGAGGTCATACTGGATTATCGCCATAGATACGAGATTATTTTGCTGACCCGCCCAGGGCCTTATCTGATCAAGGATGCCCCCTGAGCTACGGGCTGTGATTTGGATTGGGACGGGAGTGCCTCTAAATGGAAATAATTCTTCTCCTGAGTTTGGACCCCTACCGTCATATGTTCCTAGCCAAAAGGCTTCACCTGGATCAGGACAAACTTTGAAAACTTCTCTAACAGCCTCACCACTAGCTTCCCTACGTATGATTCCCAGTTCAGCGGTCAATGGGCTATCCTTCTTGGTCTGTCTTCCTATCGCTGCCAATATTCGTGGAGTGTATACTGGATGATCTGGTTCATAATTCCAGGTATTCATGTCAGCTTCAAGGAGAGAGTTCTCCCCATTAGGAAAGTTACCTGTAACTGCTCTAGTAAAAGCAGTGCTAGTCGTTCTTCCATTTGTGCAGATTCCGATGGCGCGGTTTCCATGGATTGTCCATGCTAGCGCATCGTAAAAAATAAGATCTGGACTTAATCTCGAATCTTCTTTCCAAGCATCTGTTGTAGCCTCTGTATATATTCTCGTCTCTCTTTCTTTAAATTTTCCATCCTGGGACAGTTTTCTACCTCTGCTTCCAGAGGATCTTCCTGTGAGAATGTAAGCTAAGAATGGGCGGGAGATACCATCCCAATTCGGTGCTCTCCCAACAAAAACTTGTCTTCCATATCCAGACTCTTCTAAGGGTCTTGTAGTGTCTATTCCTACTTCTTGAGGTAAGTCTGCAAATTGTTCATTTGCTCTTCTAAGAAATTTTTCTTTTTCCTCTTCAATTGACATGATATCATCTCCTGTGGGTATAGTATATTTCTCTTTAGAATATCGCTATATAAGGATTATGTAATTGGTATGACTATATTGGAAAATATGGTTAGGAGTATAGATTTTTTGCAGAGTCTAATTGCAGCAAACTTTTATAAACACGATAATCATCGTATGTATTATGTGGGTTATGAAGTTAGAATTGGATTCTAAAAAGCAGTTTATCGGAAGGATGGCTTTAAAGCACAAGGTAAGTGTAGTTGGGCAGATACTCTCTTATTATAAAGATTCAAAAAAAGTATATCTTATTGCGTGTGGGTTTATGTTTGGATAGAGAAAAAATTGGAAGGTATCTTCAGTGGGTTGATAATAATTTTGGTTTTCCTTCTGTAATAAAAAAAACTCGAGTTACTCACATACCCCATTTCGGTAGTTTATTTAGCTATCTCATTCCGAGAGGGATTCTAGAGCTCTACAGAGAGTCTCTACCTTAAAAAAATTTTTTGCAGAATTCATCCTTGTCTACAATGGTGAATGGTTCAACTCTTTGTTTGAGAAAATGCCTGTTCTCGCTAATAAGAAATTTTGCTTCAACCATTTCACAGAATCCTGCAATGAGAATATCTCCTTTTTTAAATCCTAAATTTTTGTATTTTGCAAATACCTCTTTTGAACATAGTTCTGTGTCCAAAAAAATATTGCTTTTCATCAGCAAATGATAAAATTTACTCCTCAATTGGCGAGGAATATTTCTCAATACCTCTTTTACTATTTGTTCATTAACATAAATACAGAAATCTTCGTTGTGTATAATCCTATCAATTTGTTTATCATTCTCCAAAAGATAAAAGATAAACTCATTGCTGTCAAGCACTATCTTCATGAGGCTTCAAACCACTTTATATATTTCGTTTCCCACAAGTGATTTCTTGTTTTCCTAATATCCCTCAAGGTTTCTTCTCTTGATTTCCCTTTAATCTCTCCCTCTGAAGGTGTTTCCTTAAACCACTTATCTACAATCTGTTTTTTCTCAATCAAGGGCGCATCCAACAATAATTCGTTCTTTAAGCTTTCTCTTATGAGTTCTGAGAAATTCGTGTAGAGGCCTTCATCTATCAAGATCTTTGTCTTTCTTACCAGCTTTTTGGGAAGAGTTATGTTTATTCTCTGGATATCTCCCATGATACACACTCAATACATACTCCTATTTAAATGTTTCTGTTTGTGTGCGAAACTCTTAAAAACCACATCAGATTCTTCTACTTAGCTGAGTATCCATTATGAGATGCTCTGGTGGAGTGATATTAATGGCGGAATTTAAATTAGTATTAGGGTTTAAGGAAGGAAAGTGTGTTCAAAGAGAAGTTAAAGATCAGGATGCTTCTATATTTATTGGTAAAAAGATTGGTGATAAAGTAGAGGGCAGTGCAGTCGGCTTAGAGGGTTATGAGTTTGAAATCACTGGTGGTTCTGATAAGGTTGGTTTTCCTATGAGAAAAGATGTTGCTGGATCTGCTCGAAAAAGAATCTTGGCTGTTTCTGGGAAGGGTTTAAAGAAAAAGGCTAAAGGCGTTAGACAGAGAAAAGCTGTTGCAGGTAATACTCTACATTCAAATATTAGTCAGATTAATCTTAAGGTTTTGAAAGTTGGCAAAGAAAATTTGTTAAAGGCTGCTGAGAAAAAGGAAGGAGCTGAAGGTGGAGAAGGAAAAGAAGAAGCTCCAGCTGAGAAGAAGGAAGAGAAAAAGGAAGCTCCTGTAAAGAAAGAAGAAGCAAAGCCTGAAGATAAGAAAGAGGCAAAAAAGGAAGAGCCTAAAAAGGAAAAGCCTGCTGCGAAGGAAGAAAAGCCTAAAGAAGAGAAAAAGGACTAATTCCGAATTTCACTTTTTTTATCAATTTTATATACGAAACTATATAAACGACTTACTTTTCTTTGTATTTATGATAATAATGAAATTCGGAGGAACTTCTCTTGGAAGTTCTTCTAAAATCAAGGAAGCTGCGAATATCGTAAAATCTTATCTTGATAGTGAGCCGGCTATTATTGTTTCTGCAATTGGTGGAATTACTGATATGGTTATTGGGGCTGTTGAGGCAGCTTCTAAAGGCAAGGTGGATTTAGGTGATATTAGGAAAAAACATGAGGGCATTATAGGGGATCTTGGTCTTGATAGTAAAATTTTAGATGATTTGGATGCATTAGAGGAGCTTCTCACAAGTGTGAAGGATGTGCAGATAAATACTAAAGATATGGATTCTGCTCTTAGCTTTGGAGAGAGGTTAAGCTCAAAGATTTTTGCTGCTTATCTTGAGAAAGAGGGAGTTGATGCAAAGGCATTAAATGCTTATGATATTGGAATGGTTACTAATGATGAGTATGGCAAGGCAGAGCTTTTACCTCAGTCATTTATTCTTCTCAAGGACAATCTCGAGAATCTGAAGGAGGTTCCTGTTATAACTGGATTCATAGCTAAATGCGAGCAAGGCTTTATAACCACCTTTGGAAGGGGAGGAAGTGATTATACTGCTGCTATTGTTGGTGCTGCACTAGAAGCTGATGAGATTCAGATTTGGACTGATGTGAATGGCGTTATGAGTTCTGATCCACGTATTGTCAAACAGGCACATACTATTGATGAACTTTCATTTACAGAAGCTGCAGAGCTTTCCTATTTTGGCGCTAAAGTTTTGCATCCAAAGACAATCCAACCTGCTATTGATAAAAATATCCCTGTGATTGTGAGGAATACCATGGATTATAAATCTAAAGGAACCAGGATAGTGCAAAAAGTTAAGGAATCTGCCGAGATTGTAAAGGCTATTAGCTGCAAAAAGAATGTTACTATTATTAATATAGATTCGTCAAGAATGCTTGATGCCTATGGCTTTCTTGCAAAGATTTTTAATGTGTTTGATAGTCATAAGGTGCCTGTGGATATGGTAGCTACCTCTGAGATTAGTGTCTCTCTTACAGTAGATACTGGTCAGATAGCAGATGTTGTGGAGGATTTACAAAAGTTTTCAGATGTTAAAATTCATAAAGACAAGGCAATTGTTATTGTTGTTGGGGAGGGCCTTAAGAAGAGAATTGGTAAGGCTGCTGGGCTTTTTAACATACTTAGAGAAAACAATATTCATATCGATATGATCTCGCAGGGAGCTTCAGAGATCAATATAGGCTTTGTTGTGGATATGAAAGATGCAGATAAGGCTGTAAAAGTCCTGCATAAGCATTACTTTCCGTAATAACTTCTTTTTTAGTACATAATTCGTACTTTACATACGAAATTCATCTAAAATAGAAAGATTTATATACTATTTCGTATTCCATTTTCCCATTCGAATATGTCAGAAATTTACCATCAATCTATTGAAAATCTACGATTTTGAATGTGCTCAGAAATCCTTTTGGATTTCTGACATATGATTGATGGCTGAAAACCATTCATCCTTAAGTATCATGGTAAATTTCTGAGCATGCTCAAGAACCACCTATGATGGATTAAGGGGGTAAGGCAGAGCCTTACATGCCACCTATCTATGATGGGTGGTTCTTGACATTGTTGCGGGTGTAATTATGGATAGAATTGACACAAAAATCATTGAAACATTGAAGGAAGATGCAAGGACTCCCTATCTTAGGATTGCAAAGGAACTCGGTGTTTCTGAAGGAACCATTAGAAAGAGAGTGGCGAAGCTGATAAAAGAGAATATAATCAAGAAGTTCACAATCTCTCTGCATAATAGTATAGGTGCTCTTGTTGGTATTGAGACCAACCCGCATATAGAGACAAAAAAAATTGTTTCTAATTTACAAAAAGTTGGGCTAAAAGAAATCTTTGAGGTTACTGGAAGGTTTGATGTTGTTTGCATAATTGATAGTAAGAATACAGAATCAATGAATAATTCATTAGAGGAGATTCGTGTGCTCAATGGTGTGAATTATACTGAGACATTTACAATATTAAAGGAGAACTAGGTGATAAACATGGTAAAGCTAAAAATTGCATTGA
The DNA here is from genome assembly GCA_030751555.1 of Candidatus Woesearchaeota archaeon. Next base: position 5,736 of record JASMFX010000113.1, read on the forward strand.
TTGGTTATGGTAAGATGGGAAAGGAAATTGAGCAAATAGCAATTGATAGAGGGCATACCATTGTCTCTACTATTGATCCAAACAACAAAGAAGCTCAATTTAAGAAAATTGATGACAAATCTCTTAAAGGAGTTGATGTATGCATTGATTTTACCCATCCAGACTGTGCTGTTCAAAATGTTGAGATTATTGCAGATCATGGAGTGAATCTGGTTTTAGGAACAACTGGTTGGTATGATCAGATGGATCGTGTAAGGAGTATTGTCCAGGATAAGAACATAGGATTTATGTGGGCTAGTAATTTTTCAATAGGTGTGAATATGTTTTTTAGAGTGGTGGATGCAGCATCTCAGTTGGTTGATAAGGTTCCTGAGTATGATGTTGGAGGATATGAGTTTCATCATAACCAAAAAGCAGATAGTCCTTCAGGCACTGCCAAAAGCATAGCTGAGCTTATTGTCAAAAATATTAAGAGAAAGAAAACAATAAATTATGATCGAGTAGACAGAAGCATAAAGCCAAATGAGCTGCAGTTTTCATCTGTTAGAGTTGGAAACGTTCCTGGTACTCATAGTGTTTTGTTTGATTCAGCTGCAGATACAATAGAACTAAAGCATACTGCTCGGAACAGGGGAGGATTTGCTTTGGGAGCAGTCATGGCTGCGGAGTTTGTTCATAAGAAAAAGGGGTTTTTTGAGATCGATCAGTTAATGGAAGATCTTATTGGAGGCGATTAAGATGGAACAAAAATTTAAAGGAGCATTTACAGCCCTAGTAACCCCCTTCACACCTGATGGCGAGGTTGATTACAAAGGATTGGAGTCTAATGTTCAACATCAGATAGACAATGGGATTAATGGTCTTTTACCATTGGGCACAACCGGAGAGACCCCTACTTTGACAGCAGAAGAACAGCAAAAGGTAGTGGAAGCTGTGTTAGGCTTAGCAAAAGGTAAGGTAACAGTCCTTGTAGGGACTGGGAGTAATAATACTGCTAAAACCGTTGAGATGAGCAAAAAGGCTCAAGAATGGGGTGCAGATGCAGTCCTAGTGGTGACACCTTATTACAATAAACCAACTAATAGAGGGATTTATGAGCATTTTAAGGCTGTGAGTGATGCTATTAGCATACCCATCGTAGTTTATAACATTGCTGGAAGGACTGGGAAGAATATTGATACTCCTACTATGAAAAAGATTGCTGCACTTGAGAATGTCCAAAGCATCAAGGAAGCTTCAGGAGATATCAATCAAATGGGAGATGTTATTAATGAACTTCCAGATATCAGTGTCATGAGTGGGGATGATGGAATGACCTTGCCACTTATGGCTCTAGGAGGATTAGGAGTTATTAGTGTAGTATCAAATCTCGTTCCTGATCGGATAGTTGAGTTGACTGATGCAGCTCTAGCTGGCAACTTTGACGAGGCAAAGAAGATTCATTTTGAGTTATTGCCTCTGTTTAAGGTGGCTTTCATAGAGACCAATCCTATTCCGATAAAAGCAGCTATGACTATGAAAGGCTTAGCTGGTGGAAGTTATAGATTGCCCATGTGCGAGATGGAGCCAGAGAATAAGGAGAAGCTTAGGCAGACGTTGGAGGAA
>JASMFX010000114.1 GCA_030751555.1 Candidatus Woesearchaeota archaeon
CTCTATAGTTTTCTTTATTACACTAAAAGAATTTCCTCTCGTAATAACAGAGACATGATGTCCCTTTTTGATCAACATTGATGATAAATTCTTAATAAAATATCCCAACCCTCCGCAATGAGGTGGAAATTCACTAGAGACCATAGTAATATGTAAACCAGTCATACTAAAACCCTCCGAGATCCCTTCATACCCTGTAAAACAACAGCTAGTCCAAAAAATACCCAGAGATGCCTAAAATGGAAAAAATCTATAAAAAAGCCTTGGACAAAATAAGCAAAGAAAGTACAGTAAAATACCCTACTAACCATCTCCAAAGAACTGTTCTTATGTTGGTTTAAATTCTCATGTAAGAAGATGAAAATCTTGAAAAATATATACATCACAATAAGAAAACCTATTATGCCCTGCTCTGCAAAGCTCTCTAAAAAAAGATTATGAGACCCCATTTGGTCTCGGCTGCGTGCTAAACCTTCTGCAGAAGGAAGCTTGTATCGTTCATATTCATGCAAAAAATTACCAATCCCTACGCCTACAAAAGGATGGTCACTAATTGCCCTAAAATTACTACGCCAGATAAAAAGACGTGCATCAGTCTCAGGAGTTGGACGAAGAACATAGAATCCAATAGATTCTTGGAAAATATCAATAACATATAAAGGGCCAAAAATCACAGAAAAAAGAAAGAAAACAAGGAAACAGAGACCTAATACTCTTGAAAGAAGCCTCCACTTTAGCAACACAAAAAAGAAAAAAATACCAATCGCAAAACCCAACATAGCACTCCTAGAAATAGTAAGAAATAATGATAAAAGAAGTAAAAGAAACAAGACAAAATAGACACGTTTCACATTTCCTTTTGAATCAGAAAAAAGACCAAATGCAAAAAATAAAGGAAGAAAAAGAAAATGACCTAAGGAAGCTGCTCCTTGATATAAAGATATGATCCTTGAAGATAGATCAGATATTATAAAACCCTGCCCAAAAGATAAAAAAATTAAAATAATCAGACTAATAACTGCAAGAGCCAGACCTCCACAAAAAAACGCATAAACCGTCCTCTTCACCATCAACTCACTATCTGCTATATCAACAACCATAATAAACAAAACAATACTTACTGCATACCTTGCAAGATCAAAAAGAGAATACGCAAGATGAGTTGTATTCATCAAAGAAATAGCAGCAGACAATAAGAAACATCCAATAGCCAAAAGAAGTGGATTCTTTTTGATAATAGGTTGTTTATGTAATATTTTCCGATAGATCCATGCAAGAAAAAATATTCCTATTAAAAGATCACCAATTTTAATAGAATTAATCGCAATCCCCCTAAAAGCAAGAGAGAAAATAACAATGAGAAAAGCAGATAAAGGTTGCAGATAAGAAAAAACCAAAAAAGCAAGCCCCGCTCCAAAAAAAAGAAAGACTACCAAAAAAGAGGGGGTAAAAGAAAATAATACCCCAAGAATCATCCCAATTAAAACTACTATTACTAGGGGATACTTCATACTCAAAAAATCATTCTTCATTTTGTCTCGATCATATTAATAATGCTCTTGAAATTAAACCTAGAAGGATTGCGATAATCTCCTTCATGAAGGTAATGAAAACGCAATTGATAGAGAAAATCCTCAATCTTCTTATGATCTACAGATCCTTGAAGAGCAGCTTTTAATTGGAAAGAAAATTCTTCAGGAACATCAACATCAAATGTTATGCCCTTCCCACGATAAAATGCATTTCCTAAAACAAGAACTGGCTTTGAAAATAACAAAGATTCTATCCCTACAGTAGAGTTAATCGTTACAACAACTTTCGATTTATCAATCAACTCATTTATAGGTCGATCCTCTACCAACAAGACTCTTTTGTTTCGAGCAAATGCTCTAATATTTTTATAAGAAGAAAAGTTCGTCTCAGCAGGGTGTGTTTTTACCACCAGCCATAAATTCTTGGGAATACGAGCATAAACAAACTGCACTAAAGAAAACATATCCTTAAAATGAGGGGAGTGAAGTGTTACTTGTGAATCAGACTCTAACTGTAAAGGAAGAAAAACAAAATCACTAGGAAGTTTCTGAGACACTTTTCTATTCTCAAATTTATAATCCAAAAAAGTAATATATTTTTTTAGAGAGGTAATAGGGTCCTTTATACCATTCTTCATAGGATGCAAATACAGATAAAGATAATAGAGTGATTCAACTAAAAAATAGGGATGGTAAGGATGATGAAAAAGATTACTAGAAACAGAATTTTCTTTTGCTACAAATTGAGCATACCTTTCTTTATCTATTGATTTTTCCATCTTTCCGTTAAAAGAATTAAAAGAATTAACCCCATTAAAATCTGCAATGAGAGTGTCCTTAAAATATCCTTTCTCAAAATGTAAAACTGGTATATCTTCTTTTGTTGCAAAATATTTTCCTATAGCTTCTAAAAGCTGGCTCCCATTCCACACCAAAACCTTAGCTGGTCTAAATTTTTTTACCATGTGGTAAAGCTTGCATGCATAATCAGAAACTATATGCTTCATAGGTTTTTTCGATACAGATGAATAAAATTGTAGATAGGTAATTAGATTTGTCTCAATATCCTCCCTATCCAAATCATTTCCCAGTGTAAGATAATCAATAAAAAAAGTTCGAGAATACTTTTTCTTCATCTCTAAATAAGTAGATAACCATCCACAAACAAATAAAACAGTATAATTTCTATTCTCAAGCTCTCTCGCAATAGCCAAAAAGAAATCAACTTTATTATATTCAGTAACTAAGACAAGCACCCTTCTACTCTTTAAGAGATCATTAACTTTTTTCAAATCTTCTGGAGTATCCACGCCAATAGAATCATACCTACTCTCTACCACTCTAATCTTTACCCCATTCTCTAAAGCCCTCATCTGCTCTAGCCTTTCAGATTTCTCAATCTTGGTTTGACTCCAAGAAGCAAAATTCATTAAAAAAGATTTTCTATAAACGTAGAGCCCAATATGTTTAAAACAGCCTTCCCTGACACCAGAACGTAAAAAAGCAGTTGCATTGTCTTCTTTGTCAGTTATTACCTTAACAATATTCCTATCCCCCATCTTATTCAAACCAGTTAGAGCAACCTTAACAGTTAACATCTTCAGATGTTTATCAACAAGTAATGGTTGGATAGCATCATCAATAGTATCTGGATTAATCAATGGCTCATCTCCCTGGACATTAACAATAATGTCTGCATCCCCCATATCCAAAGATTGAGCAGCCTCTGCGATCCTATCGGTACCAGATCTGTGTTTGGTAGAGGTCATAATACACTTACCATTAAAAGACTCTACAGCCTTTTTAACCCTAATATCATCAGTAGCTACAATCACCCCATCCACAAGTTTTGATTTTTTCACCTGTGTATAAACATGATAAATCAGGGGTTTGCCCTGTAAAGAAGCCAACACCTTCCCAGGAAACCTCTTAGAATTATACCTAGCAGGAATAATTGCAACAACCTTCATTTGATAACCAACTCTTTGCTTAATTTGAAAACAAGCCTGTTCCAGGCATACTTAGCTTTCCTAAGCAAAGAACGGGAACCATTTGCAAGATAAATATTTTTTGCATGAGTATTTTTAACATGATCTGGTTTATATGCTCGCACATACAATGCTATCTCCTTGTGAGGAAGCCTTTCAATATGAACAAAACCTACATTTCTGAGCAGGGCTGATAGAGTTGCAAGATTATACCCCCACTTATGATGATCTTTATCATGCGTCTGCCATCCATAAAAACTAGCAATAGCATGCTCAGCATTGCTTACGTCATGAATAACTTGTTTGCTCTTTCCAGGCTGAAAAAGAAGCTTCGCAGTAGCATTGAGATCAGGCACTACAATATCTACATAGCCCCCATTTTTTAGTTTACTATACCATTCTTTAATAGCTCTCCCTCCCTCATCCCGTGTTAAATGTTCAAGAAGATATCTTGTATGAATTTCATCAAGAGTATTCTCTTTAAACGGAAGGTCCCATGCATTACAAACATAATCTACCTGAGGTAAATCCCTAATATCACAGTGAATATAGCCCTTTGTAGGAGATTCTCCAGATCCAACCTCTACCTTTATCTTCTTTAACCCACTCAGATTTATCATTTTCGATTTCATGATCTTGCCTCTTGTATGTTGGAACCATCCATGACCTCAGGAATAGACACATCTAGCAAGGATAACACTGTTGGAGCAATATCCACAAGATGTGCATTAACCCTCTTACCCTTGATAAATCCAGGACCATATCCCATAAAGATTCCATCTTCATGATGTGCTCCATAATGATTGGAATATTTCAAAATACCATTGGAAAACTTTGTATCAAGACTTGTTCCAGGACTTTGGATAAAGATATCTGGAATATGCTGATGAAGAAAAGTACCGCATACCTCTTCCTTTGTGAGAATATTTGGAAAAAGCTGCTTTCCAGAAGGTTCCTTTATCTTCTGCAACTCCCGAATGATTGATGATCGTACAGCCTCATAATCCTCAGGATCAATCATCCCCCGCCGGTCTCTCCCCTTAACATTGAGACGAATCCCCCCAGAAGTTATCGAGAACACATAAGCCTGAGTTTTTTGCCAATCAATGTCAAGATCTGTATCAGGTAAAGCACGCTTAAGCTTCATTGGAAGATTACGTTGTACCCACGCTAATTGCCTCTGTGAAAGTTGGCTTCGTATCCTTTCCTTTGTAATTCCAAAACCCTGAAGTAAGCTAAGAAACACTGATCTTTTTCCAGTCTGCCTGGTATTGCTTAGGCTAAGATATTTACTATCTGATAACCTATTTCCCCTCTTCCGTTTAAGAAAACCTTTTTGAGCTAACCATTGATTAAGATGAAATATCTTCTCGAGCTTTTGAAATCCATGATCAGAGACAATCATAAGAGAAGTATCTTTATCCATCTTATCTATAACTTCACTAAGAAAAGAATCAATGTATTGATAATACTTCAACAAAAGATCCTTTCTACTCCATAAAAGATGCTGAAGTATATCTGATCCCCTAAATACCATTGTGAAAAGATCCCAAGGCTTATCAAGAAGATACCAAAAAGCATTTCTCCTTTGTTTTGTCATGTTCATTATTTCATGAAGTATTCCTTCATCACTTAATCCCTGTAGCTTCGAAACACTAGCCTCAACAACATAATGAGGAACCATCTGCTGAAGCTCTTGTTTGATTGAATCTGGATAAGTCGTAAATCTATGCCGAGGTGTAAACATCCCGGGAACAATCACACCATTAATCTGTTTTGGAGGATATGTCATGGGAACATTCACCACAATTGATTTTTTCTGATAAAAACTGAGAATATCCCACATGGTCCTGCTTTTCAGATGGGTTGCATTAACTAGATTATATTCATAATTCTCATCCTGGTAAAAAAAATCAAAGATTCCTGTTTTCCGGGGATGCAAACCAGTAGCAAAGGTAGTCCATGCAGCTGGAGTAACTGGAGGGATAGTACTTTTCAAAATACCTGATGCACCATTCTTCGCAAGATATTGAAAAGTAGGCAACTTCCCTTGCTCCATCCAGGGCTGAAGAAGAGTAAATGTTGCTCCATCTAGCCCTATAATCAAAACCTTAATAGTCATAAAATCCCCTCACATAAATTCCCCCCACCATAAATCCACCTTACATAAGCCCTCATTAAATAAATCCCCCTTACATAACGCAGACTCGCATTACTTGGCGAGTCTGCGGGATCTGAAATTCTCATTAAATCATACATTACATATAACCTAAAGCACGTAATCTCTCCATAACCTCTGCCTTATCCTGATTTCTTCCGCTTCTTTCATTGGTAGTTAATTGTCCAATCTCCTCGATAATCGCAGGAACACTCTTTGATTCTGATGAAAAAGGCTGAGTACAGGGTATACAACCCAAACTTCTGTAACGCTTCCCCTCCTTCGAAAAATAGAGTGGGTTTACAGGTATCTCCTCTGATTCAATATACCTCCAGATATCCAACTCTGACCAATGGAGTAATGGATGAACCCTCACATGATTCACCTCTTCTCCAAAATAAGTAGCGTAAATTCCCCAACCAGAAAGCTCTGCATCTTGTAAGGACTCTACCCCTACCTCTATCCCTTTCTTATGAGCAGATGTTTTCCATTGAAACTCATTATCTCGAGGAGAAAAATATCTTTCTTTACCTCGAATTCCATGTTCGTCATGCCTAATAGAAACAATTAATGCATCAAACTTATTTTTTCTTACAATTTCTTTTAAAGGATCTGTCTTCAATAAACTACAACATTTAAATCGATCAGTATTCAATCCAGATTTCCCTTTTTTTACCTCTCTATCATTTTTGGCAACAATAAGTTTAAGACCCATTTCCTTAACGAGCTTATCTCTAAAAGCATAGATCTCCTTAAACTTCTGACCTGTATCAATATGAATAACAGGCATATCTACCTTACCAAGAGCCTGTTTAATGAGATAGAGTATCGCTGTTGAATCTTTTCCAGAGGAAAACAAGATTGCTGGATTCTTATATTTAGCTCTCGCTTCTCTAATAATAAAAACTGTCTTGTTAACTAAATCTTTAAGGCGTTGCTCCATTTGCTCACCTTTTTTAATATGGAATACTTAGAAGATATTATGAAATTAGTTAGATTTACATTATAACGAGTTAAACAAAAAAATAATAGAGAGATCACTCCATTTAAAATAAAAAAACCAAAAAAACCTTGGATTAATTGGATAAGTGATACAGTAGCAAAAAAACTTCCTAAAAAAATTAATAACATATAAACCCATTGCCTTTTTTTTAGAGCAAAAAAAGATTGAATTAAAAAACTTTTTCGCAGAGAAGAACCAACACCTAAAAGAATTTTTCTAAGAAGAGTAATACCCTTCCTAAGAATACTCAAGAAGATCCCATCATTATTTTTCATCCTCCACCCCAACTAATATTCCAGATATATACTCATCCCCAACAAGTAAATCAACACGCCCACCAACAATCATTGCGTGATCCTGAAAATAACTACTCCTTTTTCCTTGTAAAGCAAATACCCTTAACGTGATCATAATATCTTTATAATAAGGATCAATAGCCAATATTAATTCTCCATCATCGTTAGGAACAGAGGTTTGATGGGGTGCAATTTTTACATCTATAATCTCAGATGTGATCTTTCCACTTTCATCTGTATCAATTACTCCTGATTTAAATGATTGTATAAGCTCAGGAGGATGTCTTAACATCTTAACTGTTATTAATTTCTCAATAAACATAGGCTGAATATCCTTTGCTTCTCCTTCAATATCTTTAACAATACCAAATATATTCATCTTCTTGGTGGAGATTTCCAGAGGAGCTCCTACTTTTATCTCTTGGTCTTGATAAGTTATAGTATTATCTTTGTCTGTTACTAACAATTTAGCCAAAACAGAAATACTTACTGCCTTTTCTATGTCCTGAAAATGCTCTATAGAATTTTTACTCTTGATTGCATACTGATCTACTCTAATAAGCTCTCCCACTAAACTACCTCTTATACTGTAGGCATTATCACCTTCAACTATACCTTGAGAGAAAAAAGAAGGGACTCTTCCACAATTAACAGGAAAATTATATCTATAGTTAGGATTTTCCTCACATACTTGAATATCAACATAAATCCATGTTTTTTCAGATAACATCATCTTTATCCCAACTATAACCACAATGATTACAAGTAAAAACACAAACAAATCAAATCTGCCTAGCTTAAACCCTTTTTTAACATCCATTTTACCTAATAACCTGTAAATACTAAGCGTTTAAATATTTTTAGGTGAAAAACTATGTATTTTCTTTCGCCCCCTATAAATCTTGAGTAATTCACGATCAGAAAGAACACTCTCACTCCTCATACCTAAGAAATAATATCCTGACGCAGCATCAAGCACACCAGGTTTATTAATAAGATAGTAATCAAAATACTTTAAAAAAAAGCTAGTTAACCTAGCAAACCCTTGAGTAAGAAGTCGTGCCCCAGAGGAACGAACAAAGCTAAGAAGAAAATATTCCCAAGACCACGCCAATGCCATCCCAGATCCACAAACAGCACCACTATCAATTTCTTTAAATTTTCTAAAAAGCCTTCTATGTCCAAGATGGGTAAATCGTGTAAAATCTAATTCCCTGCCATGCACCTGTGCCATAAAAGGAGTCTCAGCATAGACAATCCCTTTTTTTGTTAAAACCCTATAAATTTCTTCAACACAAGCATAAGGATCCACAACATGTTCTAGCACAGCCTGAATGATAACACAGTCAAAAGATTCATCCTCGAATGGAAGATCATGGGCATCACAAATAATCTGGGTTCTTGGTCCAAAAGCAACATCAGTCTCAACAAATTCTAATCTTTGAGATAAGATCGAATGCATTCCTTCCCCTAAAACCCTACCACCAATGATTAAAACCTTTGGCTTCGCAACACCATTAACCAACATTCTCCCCAATTTCTCATAATTCTTTCTTCCCTTAATGTTTTTAGAGACTTTTGGGCTTACCCTCTTTAAAAAAGATCTCAAAGGAGATTCTTTTGCTAGGTTCAAATAAGAATTTTCTAGGTGACTAATATCCTGAATAGAAAAAACACTATTCTCCTCATTAAGAAGAAGAGGAACGTGGTTAACAATTGGATAACTCTTTCCGCATTGAGACTTAGGAGACTTAGAACACACAAATTGCCTCTCTTGTCGTATCAAACTTCCATGACAATGAGGACAGATTAAGATACGTTGGATAACTGGAGAAATTTTAAGAGTACTCCTGTTTTCATCGGAAACCATTCAAAGATATGGGATAAATCTTGACATATTTAAAGATATTGTAGATTAAAGACCACATAGCATTAATTACTTTTCCAATATATCAACATCATCTCAACATCATCTTAACATGCCTAATACCATCCCTAAAACTCCTTAATTTAGAGATTCCCTTTCGTTTACGATAGGAAATAGGAACCTGCGCAATAATAAGATTCTTCTTTGCAACCTCTATCAGCATCTCCAATGCAAACTCCATGCCAGGACTCTTTAAATCTAATTTTTTTAATTTCAAAGCAGGAATAACCCTAAACCCACTATGAGTATCAGAAAATTTTGTAGAATAAAGTAAATTAAAAAGCAATGTCAGAAAAGGATTCCCAATATACCTATGTAAAGGCTTCATAGCACCATTCTCAATTTTCCCACCCAGACGATTACCAATAACAAAATCTGTCCCATCCTCCAGCTTTTCCAAAAAAAGGGGGATCTCCCCAAAATTATAAGTTCCATCAGCATCGCCCATAACAATAATATCACCAGAAACATGCTTAAACCCCTCAAGATAAGCATTCCCATAGCCTTTCTCACACCTAACAACCTTAACACCCATCTCTCTTGCAATAGCATCAGAGGCATCATCTGATGAACTAGAAACAATTATCTCATAGGCCATACCAATTCCAAGCAAAGTTCGCTTAATATCAGCGATGCATTCCCTTAATCCTTCTTCTTCATTTCTGCATGGCAGAACAACCGAGATTACTGGTGATTTAGACATAAAATAGGTAAGACATACCCCTATAAATACCTTTTGTAGTGCCTAACTTCTAAAAAAAGAAATTATTTTCATGCCACAATTTATAAGAAATGTAGTGCCTAATTTAATACTAATTTTACTATTATACAATAGTAAATATTAAAAATAATAGAAACATTTATAAAAAAGTAGTGCCTAATTCTTAAAATACCTAAATTTTGCGCAAAAAGGGTTAATTTATGGCTTTTATTAGGACAAAAACCATCAAAGGAAGGAGATATTTCTATCTTGTAGAGAATAAACGAGTCGGTAAGAAAGTAGTCCAAAAAGTTCTTCGATATCTCGGCTCAGCTGAAAGCCTTGCAGAATTAGCCCTAAAATCTAGGAAATCTAAGAAGATGACAACAAAAAATGATAGATAGCACTATATCCAACAGTGGAGGAAAGGCTTTGAATAGTTTCCACTACATTGGATTAGCCTTGCTCTCTATCTTGGTAGGAATAGCTATGTTCGTCTGGAGATTTGTCCTATCCTCCAGTGGAGCAAGCCCTCTTACCTTCTTGGTAGGAGGCACGCTATTCACCATAGTGTACGCCCTGGCCTTTGGTCTGGTCAAAGAGAGCCTTGTCAGATACATTGCCAAGCACAAGAATGCGTTCCAAGAGGGAGTAGAGTACTGCCAGGCTCAAATCAATAGAGGCCAGGCTAGTGAAGCATCCAATAGCTATCGCATGCTGGCAGCAGCCTACAAGCAGTCCCAGACTGTAAATAGATACAATCTACTGCAAGAGTTGTTCAGAAAGGTTAATTCTGCACTCAATACTCAGCAGACAAAGCTCTTTGAGGAGAAAGCTGGTAGAATAACTAAACTCATCCATGAGAATAAGCTTGTCCTAGCTAGTCTCTTGTACAACACCCTATTACTGAGATACCACCTCGTTACCAAGAGATCCTTCATCACACCACACACGAAACACGAGCTCTACAAAACAGTAATAGCAACATACAGACTCTACAAACACTGGGACGCAGCATTCACACCAAAAGCAACCCTCAGACTACGAATCCAAGAACAGACACCAATAGAAACCTTCTTCGAACTAGCCAACCACACAACCTTCAACGAAAAGCAAATACGAGCAGCACTCAAATCCTACAAAAAACTAGAAAGAAACTACCAAAAACTAGCCAAAGCAGACAAAGAAAAAGCCTACACAACCATAACCCTAGCCCACCACAAAGAACAACACCTCATAGGCAGCTTACTAGTCAAACAATTCCAAGAGAGATGCTCCAAGGTAAGAAAAGCAATCCAGGAGAACAAAAAACTAGCCTCCAGAGTAGGTTACATTGCACTCAAACTACACTACAGAAAACTCACCAAGAACAAGCATATCCTCCTAGAGACCAAGAAACAACTCTACAACGAACTCCAGAGCCTCTACAAGACCTACACAGTCTGGACCAGCAAACCTCTAGCCATAAAACCATTCCTAGAGACTAGACCAGAACCTGAAAAAGTTGTCTCACCAACAGAAGATAAGGTCAAGAGCTTCTTTGACTTAGCTAGAGCACACAAAGAATACTGCCTAACCGACAAAACAAGCAAGGCCCTCCACAGCTACAAAAAACTTTCAGCAATCTATAAATCGTATAGCAAAGTCGACAAGAAAAAGGTATACACTACCCTCAAACTAGCCTTTGCAGAAGAAGAGAGAAACATCAATAGATACCTCGTTGAAAAAGCCAGGAACTCCTTCACTAAGATCAAGAAAACAGTGCACGAAGATAAGCGTTTCACTGCGATACTGCAGTATCTCTTACTCCAATGGCAATACAGAACAGTCAAGAAGAATCCACAAATTGACAGCGAGACAAAAGATAAGATCTATGAACAAGTATCCAAGGCTTACAAACACTATACTGCCTGGTTTGGATCTAGCAAGCCTGCGCCAGAGACTACCCCCGAGGCAATCCCTGAACCGATTCCTGAAGCAATCCCTGATACCACAGCAGTAGATGCCAAGATTACAAGAATCGAAAACCTTGCTGAGACTGTTCTAGAATCATCTCAACCTGATAAAGCAAGAAAAGTACAAAGAATCTACAAGAAACTCTATCACAAATACCTTACCCTCTCAGAAGAGAACAGAAGAAAAGTCTATGATCTTGTTGGCGCTTGCTACAAACACCAGCTAGCCCTCTTCCAGAAGCACGCAATTGGAATCTGGCAGACACAGGCTGATACCCTAAGTAACGCTATCAAGAACAAGGAGTTACTCTTCTTCAAATCAAGATATGCCAGCTTGAAGAAGAACTATGAGAAACTCTGCAGCAAAACCTCAATATCACTCGAGACAAAACAAGAGCTCTATGCAACAGTATTAGAGATCTATGGTAGATATGAGCTCAGTCTCAGCAGCCTCAAAAAAGCTAAACCAGATACAGAGTCTGTAGCATACTTCAGGAAACTCCACAAGCAATGGCAGTCCTTCATTGAAACCAAACAGGTTGAAGAATCCAAGATTGCGTATGAGAACCTACGCTCCACCTATGCTAGCTTCTCAACAGACGAGAAAAAACAAGTCTATCACCTCCTAACAGAGATCTACCATGAGCAGCTAGGCTTTGACGATAGGATTAAGGTAGATGAGTTTAAGACCAAAGCTAAGCAGATTGCAGATCTCGTGGAAGAAAACAAACTCTTCAGAGCTAGACTCCACTATCAAGCCCTCAAACTACAATACAGAAAGATCAGACAGAATGCTGATTTCAAGAAGGAAACTGTCGAAAAAGCCTTCGCAATCTTAACCGCAATCTATGAGGTTTACAAAAAGAAGAAAGCAGACAACAAGAGAACCTTTACAACCGTCAAGAAGGATCTCCCTGAACAAATCCTACCTAAGCCTCTCGAAGCTGACACCAGCAACAGGCTCAAATGGTTCTTCAAAGAGTTAGAAAACTGGAAACAAGCCATTAAGGCTCAAAATGAAACCAAAGCAACCCTTTCCTATAAACTCCTTAATAGCATCTACAGAAAACTGGACAGAGAAGACAAAGCAAAGGCATACCCAATCATAAGTGATGTCTTCACAGCCCAAACCAAGCTCATCAATAGCCTAAAGGTCAAAAAGATCAAGGAAGATTGCTTTGATACAAGAAAAGACATCTTAGCAGGCAAGCTATTCAAAGCAAGAATCAAGTACATGATGCTGCTCTGGAAGTACCATAGCCTCAAGACAAAAACCTACCTTTCAACGAGAACCAAGACAACTGCCTATAATGAAATTAGTGAAACCTACCAATACTATCAAGAGAGAAAAGACCTAGTTATAGCAAAGCCAAAGAGAAGACCTCTCACTAACTATCTTAAGACATCTCAACCAATCCCTCAAATTGCTGTATTACTACTCCTCATTATAGGACTTGGAGCAATTACAACGCAATTCGGAATAACAGGATTCACAATCTATGATGATACATTAAAGATAGAACCACTGAACCTCACCATAACAGATACAGGCCAATACAACATCTCAGTACCATACATGATTGACCATCTCTCCCTCAGCGGAAGTATGAAGGGAACAGGATCAGTAAAAGCATTCATCAAATACGAAAATGAATACATCTTGGTTATTGATTCAGGAACACTCAGAGAAGAGGAACCTTCCGAAAGCACTGAAGAGTTCATCCCAATAGAATTGAATCTAACGATTGAATCATCTGCAGAGACTAGCTCAGAAAGCAACACCTCAGATGAAGATACAACCATTGAAAACAGTGCAAAAGAAATAACAACACTACTCATCTACAGATCACAGTCATCCTATGACAACGATAACGATGGCACAGAGAAAGAGGAAGGAATTGTTGATCTCTCAGTAGAACGATCAAGCTTTAACTGGGAAGTAGATGAATCAAAACTCTGTACAAGATGGAAAGTAGATTCCTTGGATAACGAGAATAGCTCCACCTACTGTGCAGGTAGTGAACAGTGTTGTAACTTTATTGATCTCGCACCAACATCTGAGAATTGGAATGATGTCCAATACATCTACAAGGGACTCCATGACAGCACTGAAAACAACATTGTATCGGCACAGGTGCTCTTTGTAGATTACAATCTAAGCCTTGAAAATCCATACTCCGAAATCCACACATCAGATCTAGAAGAGCTTCCAGTCAAGTTCGTTGACACCATAATTGAATTCGAGCAAGTATGTGAAGAATCTTGCCTCATGGAGCAGATCAATGGATCAGAGATAGAACTCGTAGTAGAGATTGAAGACGCAGAATTAACACTTGATTGGTTAACCTATAGAACAGAAGTAAGGCTACCAAGAACAATTAGCCCACCAGTCTTCAAGAAAGAGATCCCAACCATCATTGTCTACAGCAATAGCCAGTATGACTTGCAGCTTACAGCCTTCTTTGAGGATGAGGACACACCATTCTTGAACTACACACTACTCGACATAGATGGCGTCAATGTAAGCATAGTAAACAACACCATGACATTCATACCTGAAACAGGCTATGAAGGCACTCAATATACATTCATAACAGCCAATGACTCAGAAAACTTAGCTGTATCCAACATCTTCAGGGTTATTGTACGTGATTCCCCAGTAAGGAACGAAATCTTGACTCAGGAACCACTCGTAGTCTTAGGAAAACCAGTGAAATGGACCAAGACAGTGATCTTTGATGACACCATTAGGAATCTTACAGTAAATGTTACAGATGAAGCATCTAACATATCCTTGAAAAAGTTCATTAATGGAAGAGAATCTGATATCTATGCGGAATTCGTTAAAGTATCATACAAGCGAGACACCCTAAGCTTGGAAGACTATGAGATAACAAAACAGGTTGAAAAGATAGATGATGATATTGACGTGCTTAACCAGAAAAAGAGAACAGTTATAGTGGATCCAGGACAGGTGAGAAGCATAAACAGAAAGATCATCACACTAACAGAACAGAAAAATCAGATAACAGGAGCAGTTATCTATTCAGATAATGAGCCAGGATTAATAACCACGTTGTTTGAATCATTCTTCACCCAAGATAACTTAATAACAGGAGCAATTGTCAGTGAGGTCATTGTAGTAGATAATAACATCACCTCACTAGTTATTGAGGATGAGGTAGAAGCGCTTGAGATTGAATACTTCACAAAAGGACCAACATCTATTGAGAAAAACATCTCAGCTGAGTTGAAACAAGTCACAATCACCTCAGACATCCACTATGAAAACATCTTAGCATTTGCTGATATCACAGAAACACCACAATCAGGAATTAAGCTCTTCTGGCTTGTGAACGGATCAAGAGAACCGGTAGATATTTTCAACTACGAAGATACTGATGGAGATGACCTTGTTGATAGAATATTCTGGATAGTGCCTCACCTATCCAACCAAACCTATGAGATTGAACTAACCATCCTCAACATACAATCCTACCCAATAGTAGGAAACGACTGGACAATAAACTTCACAACCTCAGGAAAACATAACCTCACCATTAGAGCAGTTAATGAAACAACAATAACAGAGATGTTTGATGACACAGAAACAACAATAGATGATATTGAATTACTAGAATTAAGGTGTGGAGACACTGTGTTGTTTGATAAATCATCCAGGTATGCATCTGAGAATGTGTTCTTTACAACATCCATAGCAAATACAACAATCAATATTACACTGAATGACACCTTCAATCAGTCCCTACCAATTATTTCATATGGTGTGGAGAACTATAATTGTGATAATGAGACAGGTTACCATACAGTAAGAGTCCACACCCCAGGAATCCACAATCAAGAATTCATGTTTGGAGATGTAAGTGCAGTAGGTAATAATCTTGCAACTGTAGAAAGCAGTGTAATCATAATCCAGTGGGACAATAACTCCTTGAATAGTACTTGGCATGAAGTTAATGACCGTAGCCTAATGGACTGGGAGATGTCTGTCGATGCAGATCCAGAAAAACAAGTTGATGTCTACGTGTTCAAAGTACCAGTAAAGATCTTTGGAAGCATGAATTGGAGCTTCCAGTCTGGTTATGGTAGAAACACAACAGTAATTATTGACTATAACGTCACTGTAACCTCTGGAAACCTCACCATAGAACCAGGAGTTGTAGTAAAGATGAACAACTCTGGACAAACTGACCAGGCTATAATAGTACAAAATGGAACCGGTATGTTAAATGCTTCAGGAAACCACACTCATAAGATCTACTATACCTCGATAAATGATTCAGATATAGGAGGAGAAGTAAATAGCACTACAGGATTTGAACCAGCCCCAGGAGACTATCCTACTGCCATCTGGATTAAGCAGAATTCCTCAAACCTCACCTTAATCCAGCACAGCAAGTTCAGCTACGGAACCACGGCAATCAATACATCCATAGCAGCCATTGAAAACATCTCCCACAACCAGTTCATAAACTTCACTCAGCAAGGAATCATACTGCACAACGCAACCCATGTTGTTAACAACCTCTTCTACATGGTGCAAAACAGATCTATTGATGCCTATGTAGCCTTCGAAGGAAACGTAACCATAGCATCCAATACCTTTGATAATTCAACAACAGCTATTGCAGTTAATAGAAGCCTGGTTAACATTGGCAATGGAGTCTGGATTAGGGATAACCTCTTCACAAATAACACAGAAAACGTATACAATTTCAGTCCAGACACTGTGAATTACTTTGACTACAACGCCTATCTCTTCGGAGGAAAAGCCATGAACAACTCAGGCCTCACCCCTGGACCACATACCCAGAACCTGTCATTCTCACCATACCACCATGTTGATAATGGTCCTGATGGACCGTTCTGGGAAGCAAGGCACTTCCTCAACTATACTGACTTTTCATTCCCTAGAGTAGTCGATGCAGGTTCAAGAAATGCCACCACAGCCCTACTATCAGGAAACGATGGCTTTGGAACCAACATGAGCCAACAATATGGAGACGCTGGAATCCTAGACATAGGATACCACTATTCCAATTATACGAATTATTCATACACTCCATCAATCCAGAAAGTAATACTCAACTCAACAGGTCTGAACAGAACAAATAATAGTCTAACCTGTTGGGTGCAAGCACATGATTCAAATAATGAATCCCTAAGAGCATATGTCTACTGGTTTAACCAAAGCTTTGCGCATGATCCGTCCGCCAATCCTTTGGGAGGACAACTGCACCAGGATTACTTCAACAATGACCCTATTTCAATCCCAGATGACACCTTAACCCTAGTAGACACCCTAGCCTTTGGTAACACCTCAAAGTATGAAAACTGGACATGTGGTGTAAGAGTCGACGACCTTGGACAAAACTCAAGCTGGGTTAACGCATCCTATCTACACATCAAAAACTCCCCACCAGATCCAGAAATCCCTATTGTGAATAGCAGCCCTTCATTGAACCTCAATCAAACAACAGACGCCATCTTCTGTCACAACACCACAACAAGGGATAATGACAGCGATATGGTAGTAAACTCATTCACTTGGTACAGAAACGGAACAAAAATAGCAACCATGCCACGTCCAGAGGATAGCCTCCACAACTACTATCCATTCGAAATAAACCACTCCAGAGATTATATATTAGATTATGGTAAGGATACTAACTCATCAAACCATAACGCAACATGGGTAGGATCTGGTAAGATCGGTGGTGCTTACGACTTCTTCCATGATTACATGGAATTCAATACACCTAACGTGATGAGCAGCCCAGAAAGTGATTTTACAACAGTATCGGTCATGGCATGGATCAACCCAAGATCCCTTACCGACGCCGGCGATGGAAACTACATTGTTGCTAAGGGTGGCATGTCAAATGGATTTGATCTCCTCCTAAACTCTGATGAAGCAGCCATCAACTTAAATTCAACCCGTGTTGATATGAATGACGAAGCAAGCTCTTGCCAGGCAAACAACCCAATAAATATATCCTTGAATAATTGGACCCATGTAGCATTTACCTATGATATGGCAAACATACGCATCTACCATGATGGAAAATTGACTCATACAGAAGCCTGCGCCTTAAATCCAATAGTAATAGGACAGGATGTTGCATGGTACATAGGAAGCAGCTCAACAACATCAGGATACTTCGATGGACTACTGGATGAGGTAGCAATCTACAACAGGACATTAACAGCAGCAGAGATTGAGATGAATTACTTGTCAGGAGCTTGGAGAGAGAACAATAACTTGAGTAGTGTCAACGCAACAAACACTTCAGATGCATCCACCTTCATCTGTGAGATAACTGCAATGGACTATGAGAATGCCTCTGAACCAGTTAATAGCACAACTTTAACAATCGCTGATTCAGCATCCAACACAGCCCCAACCATCACTGAAGTAATCATAAACAGCACCAGTCTAAATAATAAAACAAATGAAAACATTACCTGTTGGGTAGATGCCACAGATGCTGAGGGAGACACCATGGATGCATACGCAAGATGGTTCAACAACAGCATAGAATGGCCAGACTACACAGACATCAAAACAACTGGCATAGGAGAAGGTGTATTCACCCTCGTGGGAAGCGTCTACCACCCTAACACAACCAAAAACGAAAACTGGACCTGTATGATCCAAATCGATGATACTAAATTAAACGCAACAGACTTTGTGAACGCATCATTAATAGTAAACAACTCACCATCCAACATAAGCTACAGTGAAGTAAACAGCAGTAGCCTAGGCAACCTCACGCATGAAAACATCACCTCCTGGCTCACCATCTCAGACTTGGATAACGAAACCTCATTCACAATCAACTACATGTGGTTCAACGACAGCAAAAATTCAATTAACGGAACAATAAACATCACCCTAGGATTATTAACAAACATCAGTGAAATCGCCAATGAAAACACAACACGTGACGAAAACTGGACAATTATGTTCCAGTACTATGATGGAAACTACAACAGCAGCTGGAGAAACTACTCAATTATCATAAATGATACCCCCCCACAAATAACTGAAGTAAAACTCAACACATCTGATACAGAGCAAACCAACAGAACAGACGAAAACATAACACTCTGGGTACAAGCAACAGATAATGATACAGACACTATCACCGCTTACGTGAGATGGTTCAACGACTCAACAGAATGGCCAGACTACACAGACAACAGAGTAACACCAATGGGAGATAATGTCTTCACCCTAGCAGACACTATTAACGAAACAACAATCAAAAAACACGAGAATTGGACAGCCATGATTCAAATTGATGATGGAACAGTCAACGCTTCAGATTGGGTAAATGCTTCCCTTGTTGTCAAAAACTCACCTCAAAACATTTCAGACGTTACATTAAACTCCACCTTAACATTCAACAAATCAGATGAAGACATCTCCTTATGGCTAAGAATAACAGATTTAGATAATGAGACCTACTTTACAGTCCACACAAGATGGTTTAACCATTTGACTGAAGATACTTCCTTACAATCAACATTAAACATCTCATTAGATGTATTAACAAATGTATCTACAGTAACAGCTGGAAACCTAACTGCTGGTTCCAACTGGACAGCAATGGTAAGAACGTATGATGGAGATCTTAACTCCACCTTTGTCAACTACTCTATGACAATTCAAGATGGAGACTTACCAGG
>JASMFX010000115.1 GCA_030751555.1 Candidatus Woesearchaeota archaeon
ATTGAAGTAGCACTTCTACCTGTCCTAAACTGCTGTATGATCCATTTTCTCTTCTTCTCGGTTAACTCAATCATTCAATATCACCAAAAAGAAGAAAATTAGAAGAATATTAAAAGTGTGAACAGATTATCGAATTGAACAATACTTACAACTTAACAAAACATTTAAATACTCATAATTCCAAATAGACTTTAATGGTAAAGAAGATACTATTCCAAAAAAGAGGTGTAAAGATGAGTAAGAGGAAAAAGAAGGGGAAAGGGATTGAATTTGATATCATTGTTAAGAAAAAGGTTCTTGGCGAAGCCCCTCAAGAGTATCACTTTGTGTTGAATGATGGAAGAAGGCTAAAGAGCATCTATGATTTAATTGATTCCTTAGAAGATATGGCAAATGACACCTTTGACCATCATGTGTCAGAGATGAAGAATGACTTTGCAACATGGGTTAATGACATATTTGATGAAAAATCCCTTTCAAAAGAGTTGAAAAAAATACATGAGAAACTGGAAACGCAGAGAACACTTTTAAATCACATGGTAAAAGAACTGCGAAAGATAAAATGAGTATGAGTAAGAAGCATGCTAGAAAGATTTTATCAAATAGCCCTCCGCATTTCTCATTCTGGGTAAATAATGGCCCGATTATTAAGAATCTCAATGAGCTCTATCGGGAGCTTAAATCAATGAATGAAGATACTTTTAGGCACCATGTCAATAAGGAAAAGAATGATTTTAGCAATTGGGTAAAAGACTGCTTGGGAGATACAGGATTAGCAGGAGAATTGAGAAAAACAAAGAATCAGAGAATTACAATAAGTAAGGTTAGATCAAGGCTGCAAAAACTCAAAAAAATGGCATCATAGGTGCTCATGAGTTTTTTGTGTGATTGTAGAAAGATTAAGTTATCAATTGTATGCTGAAGGTGGTGATGCTGGGCCAGGGCCTACTTTACGGTCACCTTCGGTGACCGTAAGGCCCTCATCGGCGCCAGCATCACCATAAACACTTAAGGTAAAAAAAAGGGGGTAGGATGGCAAAGCACAAGCTATTAAAAAAAGTTAAACCAGAGCATGAGTTTATTCTGAGGACCGGTGTTACTATCAAGAGCCTAGAAGATCTTAGTAGAATTCTGAAGAAGATGGATGAAGAGGTGTTTTCCCATCATGTTAATGATACAAAGAATGATTTTAAAAATTGGATAAATGATATTGTTAAGGATGAACAGTTAGCTGACACTCTTGGAAGCCTTATTAAGAAAAATGAGATTCTTTCTGCTATTGAGAGCAGAATCAACCAGCTGCAAAAAAAGAAAAAGAATATCAAGCTTGCAGCAAAGGTAAGCAAAACAACCATTGATCCTGAGGCAATTGTTCAAGAGAGCAAGAGTGAGAAAAAGGAAAGAGGGAAAAAGCATAAAATTGAGATTGTTAAAGAATTAAGTAAAGAGGAGTGGATAGGTAACCAGATGACTGATCTTGCTGTGGCAGTGACAAACAAGGTTGGTGAATTAGACCAGACACGAAAAGAATTTACTGCAAAAACCCACTTGGTTTCTGGAATTAATGATTTCTTTCTAGGATTGGTTATTGGCCTGATTTTGGGGTTGATTTTGGCCAGGGTTATTGCTTTGTGATTAATTCTTTAAGCACTTCTGATTTTTCCATTTCATGTTTGATTCCTATGAGTCCTTAGATTGTACTTATTAGTAAGTATAACTCAAGATTGCATATTATTTATACCTCGCACGATCCCTACGCTAAAGTATTTGCTTTGCTCAACAAAGCAAATATGCTCAGAAACCGAAGGTTTCTGACATGTGGGGTTTTCGTGCTCGGATTATTGTATGCAATCTTGTGGAATTTTAAATTCAAGCCTGCTTCTGCAAGCCTGTATCCTTATCCTAAAGGATAAGGTAAATTAAGAGCATAGCTCTTAAAGAGTTACAGCAAATCTGTAACTTTTAGGCTTGAATTTAAAATAAGTGTGGATAACATTTGGATTTAAAAAAGAAACATTAGACAAGTCTACGAATTTTAACCGTTTGGATTTCTCGCTCTGCTCGAAATCAAAACCTTTATATATGAGTACCCACTATGAGTACCTATGAGCAGCGTAAATATATCAATAAAAGAAGAAGCGTATGATTTTCTTAAGTCAAGGAAGACTCCTACTAAGAGCTTTTCTGATGTGATACTGGATTTTAAGCCAAAAAAGGATATCTTGCAGTTTGCAGGTTGTTTGAAACATGTGGATTGGGATGAAAGAGAAAAGATAATGAGAGATTTCCGTAAGAATTTCCTTAAGAGGCCAAAATGATTGGATTAGATACAACTGCTTTCATTGATCTCTGCAAGTATGATGAGAAGTTCATGGAGGTATGGAAATCTATGGATGCTGTGGCTGTCACAACAGATCTAAACTATGCAGAACTTATGTTTGGTTTAAGTCCCTACTGTAAAGGGCATGCGGAAGAGGAAGCATTAATTGATTCCCTTTTTGAGAATGTAGTTGTGCTTAAATTGGATACCACTAGCATTAAGAGCGCTTCCAAACTCTATTGGGATCTCAAGAAAAAAGGCAAAGAGATTTCATTTACAGATAGTCTTATTGCAGGTATACTCAAAACAAATGGCATTAATAAGCTCGTAACTCGAAATAAGAAGCACTTTGATCCTATTCCAGGTTTAGAAGTAGTATCGTATTAATTTTCTATATTGTAATTAATTATATTATTATTTATTACTACTAGAGAGTAGCTATATTTCGTAAGGTTTAAATACTAGCATTCTCCATTACTTTTAAGATGAGAACTGAGGATGAGATTGTTGTGGATAGGGTAGATGGAGATTATCGCACTACAATTAAGAGGATAGGTTTAGGTTACCATATTATGCATGTTGATGAGAGAGAGGAAAAGAATAATAGTCTTGAAATAGTGGTCAATTATGGACCTGTTGTTGAGCCAAGACTAGTAATGGATGGTTACAGGAATGCATCCGGAGAGTATGATCTAAATGTGTTCTTGAAGGAAAAGCAAGATCCTGGCTATACTCCTGCTCGTGCGAGAGTTAATAGCATCTTAGCAGGACTCCCTTTGGAACATAGAGGACCATTAACAGTTGCCCTACACCCAGAATTTTTCGATGACAACTTGCCACTTGGTTCAACAGGAAATCCAATACAGAAAAGAAAATGATATCTAACTCAATCCAGATACTAAAACAGCTTCAGCACCCAAAAGGCTTGTTTATGGCCTCAAAATCGAGTGTGAAAACAGGTTACAATAGGGCTTGGATTAGAGATAACATCTATGAAACCCTTGGGTTAGAGGCTACAGGTAATAAGAAAGAGGTTATAAAGGCTATGAGAGCCTTATTGGACGTTCTTTTAAAGCATGAATACAAGATTGACTGGGCTATTAAGGAAAAACCTGATGCAAGGTTTAAGTATATCCATGCAAGGTATGATCCTGGAACTCATGAGGAGATCTATGAAGAATGGGGAAATAAGCAAAACGATGCTATTGGAGCTATTCTTTTTAGGGTAGGAGAGCTTGAACAAAAAGGGGTTAAGATTATTCGTTCAAAAAAAGATTTAAGGATTCTACAGAAACTTGTTTTTTATCTTAAGAGTGTTGAATATTGGAAAGATGAGGATAATGGCGTATGGGAAGAAAACGAAGAAGTCCATGCATCCTCTGTAGGAGCGTGTGTTGCTGGTCTGAAGAAGATTAGTAAGATTGTTGATGTTCCTCAAAGCCTAATTAGAAAAGGACAGAAAACGTTGAATGAGCTTCTGCCTAGAGAATCAGTTACTAAGGAGACTGATCTTGCTTTGCTTTCATTGATATATCCATTTGAGATTGTTACTAAGAAACAATCACTGGAGATTTTGAGGAGGGTGGAGTTTCACTTGCTCAGAGAAAAAGGAATTATTAGATATGATGGTGATGTTTATTACAATAAAGGTTTAGGTGAAGCAGAATGGTGCATGGGACTGCCATGGCTTTCTATTATCTACAAAAAGCTTGGGAAGATTGATAAGTATGCTTATTTTATGAGGAAGACGATTGAAGCTATGAATAAGAAAGGAGAGTTGCCTGAGCTATATTATGCAAATTCAGAGGTTCATAATGAAAACAGTCCTTTAGGATGGGGACAGAGTTTGTTCTTGGTTATGATGAAGGAATAGTTTAAGAAAGATTTTTTTAAGAAAGGTTTATATACGATTCATTCTCATATTCTTCTAGATGAAATTTACTTTTGAAATAAAAAAGAGCCACCTTATTTATTTTTGCTCAGTATTGATAATTTTATTAGGTATTGTGGTTATAGCTCCTACACCAATCCCTGGCCATCCTATTAATGAACTTGGTTTGGATAGTGTTAATTTATTTTTTGATAATAGCCATGTTGGTATTGGCACTGCGACACCTTCAAACCTGCTTGAATTAGCTCACCCTACTGATTTCTCGATTGGACTACAACATGATGGAGTTGGAGGTAATGAATGGCACATCTCAAATATTGCAGGAAGCACAGGAGGGTTACGTTTCTATGACGCTGATAATATACGAGAAGTTCTTAGAATCACAAACAATGGAAGAGTAGGCATCGGCATTCCAAATCCTTCTGCAGCCCTTCATGTTGTTGGAGACGTTAGGATTGATGGATCGGTCAGTGGTCTTGAATTAACCTGTTTTGATATTTTGGATACTAATCATGTTGCATATAGTGATGGATTGGTACCACCACTCCCAGCTACCACTGTTGTAATGCAACTTGATGGTGTAACCGGAGAGGATGCTTGTAGGAGCGCTAATAGCCGAGCTGCCTGTGTTTCTGTTGTTGATTACTATACTGTTGCAACAAATAGCAATACCTGCAGCAGCATACTTAATATGGATGAATCAATTGCTAATGATGATGTTGTGAGATGCTGCTCGATTGATTGAAAAAGTTGAAAGATTAGAAGAACAGAGTTGATTTCATTTAACTTGCCTTACAGCTAGACCATAATTATCTACCATTTTATGAATATGGGCATGGTAATCATCCCTTGTCATCAGGAACCTTAAGAATATGCCCTTTTCTCGTTTGAATGCAACTACGTCTTTTTTCCTACTTCTATATTCATAAATATCGCTGAGTGATACTACCGCATAAGCCACATCCCCCTGATTGAATTGAGATACTGGATGAAGATGCTGTTGATAATATTCTAGAGAGATTGCTCTTCTGACAGTGCCTACATCTTTCTTTCCTTTTCGTTTTGATTTCCAAGACCCTAACTTCATCTGGATTACGACAGGGATGTCATGACACTTGATGATTCTGCTGTATTTCTCAATCTGTCTTGGCACTTCTCTTTCCCTACTTGCCCTTTCAATAGTTACTTTTTCTAAGCTCTGAGCAAATAATCTCCCTCCTTGATCATAATGCCAGTGATAATCACCATGATCTGCGCCTTGTGCAATGCCATTATCCAGGTAGATTCTTTTT
This sequence comes from Candidatus Woesearchaeota archaeon, assembly GCA_030751555.1. Next base: position 5,504 of record JASMFX010000115.1, read on the forward strand.
GGATGTTTTTTAGCTAGCTTTTCAACAACCACATCTAGCCAGAGATCTCCAAAGTACATGTAATATTGAGCAATAGAGAAAGGCTTTTCAGGCTCAAACTCTGGATGATCCTTGAATCTGGCAACAAGCTCTTCATCTTCTACTTCATTTCTGAACATGTGAGTTAGCTTATTCATATCTGGATGTTTTATCATGTAGAATGGGATTTTAAGGGGGTTAATAAAGATTGCCCTAATTTTCTTTTCCCCCACGCCAGGGCAAGGGGGAGAAGAAAATTAAGGATTGTAGTGTTCAGAGCAGCAACAGTAGAGGTAATAAAACAACGAAAGAAGCAGCCGAATTCGTCAAGGCTGAGTTGTTCTCCTACTTTATCTCCTTCATCAATTCAATAAACAACGCAATGCTCCACGCCTGAGCAGGGCAGCCTTCGCTTTTTAGGTCCTTTGCTGAGGAGAGCTCAGCATGGCTGCCTATTATCCCATTATTAAGAATCTCATCTGTGGAAGCTTCTAGGATTTGACTGATTTTTTGTTTAAAATGAGTTTTATCTAATCGGTGCATACAGATTGCTGCTAGATTGTTAATCCAAAACCATGAATCTCCTCTATGATAGGAATCAGGGACCTCTCCACTGTAGGTATCATGGTAATAAGGGTGGTGTTTTTCTATTGTTGAAAGACCTCCCCAATCCAGCCAGAGATGCTTAAGGCAATTGTCAAAGCATTCAATCCACTGGGCTTTTGATAGGAGCTTTGGATAGACATAATATGCAATAAAAATGTTAGGTCTGATTGTCCAATCATTTAATCCATCAGCAAGAGTTTTTTCGTTCCAAAACTCTTTTTGGACCTTATGCTTCAGCCTCAGCTCAAGATCTTTGTAGTATTGCTTTCCTGACAGTTCATACATGAAATTGTACATAAACAACCTCAGTGCCTGTATTTCTATGCGCTTTCCAGATCTTGTATCATCTCTAAACTTTGTATCCATCCAGGTTTCTTGGTCAGCGTTGGTTGCGAATCCCTCTTCGGTGTGATACTTGAGGAGTCTTGTGATTGCATTCCCGAGTTTTGCGGTTACAAATTTTCTTTCCTGGCTGATAAAAGGCTGCTTTTTCATCAGGTCCTTTGCCCTTACAAATACCCAACCAACTGCATCTGCACAGCCAAGATTAGTTGGAGGGATTCTATTAGGAATGTTTCCATCCTTTTGCATTGTGTTAAGAAGCTGAAAGAGGATTTTTTTAGCAGAGGCACGCTTTCTGATTAAGGAGAGTGCTTTGAGGCAGATTGCCTGATCTCTTGCCCAGAATTGAAAAAACCAAGGCAGACCAGCATAGAGACCTTCTCGCTTAACCAGGAGTTGGTCAAAAGAGATTATTGAATTTCGCAGTGCTCTCCCTGCCATGCCTTTCTTCTTATTTGTGGGTTTTAATAAAGCAGAGTGATACTTCTTATCTATGTTTTTTAGGTGAATCATGTTTTTATGGACAAAGTCTGCATCATGCATTGCCTTTTTCTTATCCTTTGAAAAAGCAATTACGCACTTCTTTGTTTTTATTTTTAGGGCAGAAAATGCAAATCGGTTATTTGGAAAAGAACCTCTTGAAGCATCTAGATCATAGCTTTGCTCTATCCACTTTTCTACTGCTTCATATATCGTATCCTCACACTTAATAACTACGAAAAGCTCGTACTCAACCTCATCATGGGTAGAGTCTTCTCTACTGTCAGTTCTTTTAGTAAATGAGATAATTATCTTGTTGTCCTCTATTTCAATCTCATAGCTTCTGCCAAATGACCTGTTGTCATAAGACTCTTTGCAATCAAGAATGATCTCAGAGAATTGGCCTTTGTTAGATTCATAGATAATAGCGTTAAAGCCAATAGGCATAAAGAATTTTTGTTTTGCATGCTTATATTTTCTCTCTATGCTCAATGAGTCAGAGGTAACCATGTCAAAGCGATCATCAATCTTAATATCTTCTATGACTTTGTAGACTTTTTTATCTTCTCTAAAGAAGATTCCACTGTATCTTGAAACTGGTTTGTTTGCTAACAGTGTGTAGCTGCCTATTCTGTTGGTTAGGAGAAACACTAATTACACCTCTTTTGTATCAGTTTAGAAATGTAGATTATAAATGTATTGATTTCGTGAAATTATTCTGCAGCCTCGTTAATCATAGTTTCAACCTTTGCCTTCAGCCTGATGCCCATTTTTCTTAGTTTTGCATAATCATTGTCTACTTTCTGTTGATCAGGCTCAGTAAAGTATTTTACATTCGGACGGACAAATGGTAGAGACCACTCGATATTTCTCTTCCAGTACCTGTTGCCAATAATATGCATTTTTGATTTTCCATCTTCAACTATTTGATAGAAATCTACATCAGTATTGCTGTCTGCATCAAGATAGAATACATCGACATCTCCATAGTTTATGTGGACAAAATTGCTTCCAACTATAATTCCTGAAGACTTCATGTGCATTGCTAGTATGAGGGTCTTGAGCTGAGGAGTGGGTGATTTGAGTGCTTTCTCTACGATGGGTTTTCTGTTTTTTCTGAATTCTTCAAATTGTGCCTCATAAGGCTCAATGGCTTTGAGAGAGGTTTCTAAGGTTTGATAATCCGAAGTCTGTGCTTGCCTATCCCCATTGAGCATGGCATCAATAAATTTTTGAGGTATTTTTTGATAGAATAAAAATAATCCTGCAAATAAAGCAGCTGCTATGAACAAGTTTTTAAACCTTAAGCGCCTCGGTGGCCTTAATAACCTTGGTTGTTCTTCGTAAGAATGATTTTCAATATGATCTCTTGACGAAGGACTAGTTGGCCATTGATCACTACTTCTTGGGAATTGGAAATCCATACAAAGAGAGATTAGCTATGGTATTTAAAAGTTACCTTCTCAATATCTGTGCAGCTGTCTCAGGAGCAACAGAGTTTATAATAATTCCGGAAGCATATTCAAATCCTGCCCAAGTTGCGTTTCTTGGAATGATCTCAATGTGGAATCGTAGGTCAACCCCTTTTGGGCTATGGAAAATCAATATGTTAAAAGAATCTGTTACAGTTTTAAGATTTCCCAAGACTTTTTTCAGGACTTTTGCCAGTTCATTCCGCTCCTTCTCTGTAAATTCACTAAGGGATTTTTTGTGTTTTTTAGGAAAGATCCATGTTTCAAAGTTAAAGCGGGATGCATAGGGACAGAAGGCAAAGAATGTTTTAGTGTCTTTTACATGTCTTGGTCCTGACTGCTCTTGATTTATTATTTTAGTGAATGTTGAACTTTTGTAAGCCTTTGCTTTTTCTTTAATATATGATGGGATGATTGGTGTTGTGATAAGCTGGCTGTGAGAATGGAGTAAGGATGTTCCTGCTTTACTTCCGTGATTCTTAAAAAGGCTCACATAGGCCACATCCTTTTCTTTCATTAATTGGTCTATTCTTAGTGCGTAGACTTGTAAAAGCTCGCTGATCTCATATTCTGAAAGATCCCAGAGCTGGTTTTTTGTTGGTGTTTCCACAATTACCTCATGATGGCCATAGGCAGGTGTTGAGGTAAAAAAGCCTTTTTTCATTTTGAATGCTTTTGACTTTTTTACAGCTTTTTCAAGAGTCATTGCAGGAAACTTATTGGAAAACCATCTCATGAGCCATGATCCTTTGAATTGAACTCTGCCAATCTCTTTTGGTGTTAATTCCTCATTGCCTGGCGCAAAGAAATCAGTTGCGCCTGATGGTGCAGCTGCTTGGCTGAATTGGTGAGGTCGTGCCTTTCTCTTTTCAGCTATAATTACCCAGCGATCCAATGCATAGTCCTTTCTGATCTCGTTCATGATGGTTTTTGGAGATTTCTTGTTTTTAAATGTTTTGCAATAGAGGCATAATCACCTTTGTTGTATAATTTGCCTCTGCATAGCATTCTGATCCCTTTTACACCCGGGAAAATTTTGCCGCACACACTAACAGCCTAATTTTTCCTCTCTCCCCGTACCTGGGCAAGGGGAGAGAGGAAAAATTAGGTGAAAATGTGTTCAGAAATGTCAGAATTTTCCACTAGTCTAGGACTAGTGGTACAAGCTCTGCTTGTCATCTTCTAAGGAACAGTGGGAAAATTCTGATCATCTCAGGAATTTTCAATTCCTGATGATCGTCAAAAATGCAAAGTATTTTTGAGATGATCAAAAACCACCTGGATGGATTGAGTCATCAAGCGAAGCTTATCCTGCCACCCATCAGAGATGGGTGGTTTTTGACACAAAAGCTGAAGGATAATATTGCAGCCTGGAAAGACAAACCCATCAGAGTTGACTTAACCTGCAATAGAAAACCTTAAATAATCTCCTCGTTGTTGGCTTTTCGTGATGTCTTATGGCAATTGAAATCATTGGAGAGATAAAGGAAAAGATAACGATCAAAGACGATGGGATAATCGGGATTCCTATTGTTATCAATTTAGGAGCTCAGGGTATGACAGAGGCTGAGCTCATATTGGACAAGCCTGTTGCAGATCATCTTCTTAAGCAATCTAAAGATGGAGATACACTCGGTAGTTCTCCTATTAAGATTGTTATTGGCAGGTAGGCTGAAACTTATTATGCAGGATATGAAAACTTAAATAGTAATAATCATTACCTCCTTCTATGGTTATTGATAAAATAAAAGATTGGATCAATCTAGGAGAGCTTTTCAATGTTAAGGAAAAGATATTAATCTCAAGAAAAGAGCTTCCTAAGCACATTGCAATGACCACAGCGATTGTTCCTAATGAAGAGAACTATAAGGATCTCTATCAAAAAAAGTTGGAGAGGGTAATAACGATTGTCAGAACAGCTATTGCAATGAATGTGCCAATTCTTACTTTTGATATTATGAAGGAGACAGAGATGGAGTATCAGATCATTGATCCCTTGGTGTTGTTTTTCAAGGAATTGAAGAACTCTGAATTTATCATCCAGAATCAGATCAAAATCGCTGTCCTGGGCAAGTGGTATGACCTCCCTGGAAGGTTAGTAGAGGAGATAAAAGGCGTGATTAACAGCACAAAGGATTTTGACAGGCATTTTGTGAATCTTTGCATTAACTATGATGGCCAGCAAGAGATTGTTGATGCATTGAAACTCATAGGAATGCAGGTCATGGTGGGAAAGGTAGATCCAAGCACCATTGATAGGGAGACTGTAAAGGAGAACCTCTACAGCTCACAATTTTTGCCACCTGACCTTTTTATTAAGACCGGAAGCAGACAGGTTCTTCATGGCTTGCTTTTATGGGATTCTGCAAGTGCAACAATATACTTTACCCAAAAATCCTGGCTGGATTTTGATAGAACTGCTTTATTCAAAGAAATTGAATTCTACCAGAATCAAGACGAAACAAAAGATTTATAAAACTGTAAAGCCTATGGGAATATATGGTCAAAAAATTATGGGTAGTGGTTTTCATTCTCTTTTTTGTTACTGCTGTCCAGGCTTCTGTTTTTCTCTCTGATGACTTGTTTGAGGGAGATACTGCTGTTTACGCTGTAGGCGATGATGCATATTATTTGCAAGTTACTTTTGTTAATGGAGCACAAGGCGTGGCTATTTTTGCCCTAAACAATGAAAAATCAGATATTCTCAAGGAGAGAGATGAGTTTCGATTTAAGGATAATTCAGTTGTTTTTGTGAAGTCAATTTTAGGTGATAGTACTGATGGTCGTGATTTAGTTGAGTTTTACTTTGCTGGATCAGGTAAGGATATGCTGCCTGTGAAAAAGGATGTAATACCTGCTGAGCAGAATCTGAGACTTGATTATAAAGACAGGTGTGGTAAAGATTGCGATGATGAAAATTCCTGCACAAAGGATTATTGTGTAAGGAATCAATGCGCTCATATTGCGTTAGGAGAATGTGAATATGAAGATGCTTGTTACAATGTTTCTCAGCGAATTGGGACTGTGTATTGTTCTGCAGATGGTATTAAAGATATTAAAGAAGATGGGGAAGGATGTGCGTTTGGCTATGAATGCCTGTCAAAGATTTGCGAGGAGACCTGTGGTGCAAAAGAGGAAGTTTTTGAGGGCGATGTTGAGTTAATTAAGCAAGATGTTGAGTTACAGAAAAAGGGATTATTTGGAAGGTTTTTCTCATGGTTAAGAGGTCTGTTTGCTTAATTATTAGATGCACAGGTTGTTGCAATGAGGATTATCAAAAAGAGAAATAAGTTCAAGGTGGAGAGCCATGAAAAAGGCGTTTTTTATGAAGTTAGCCTTGAAAGCAAAAGGTGTAGTTGTCCTCACTATCGATTCAGGCTTGCACAGCAAGGGGAAGAGTGCAAACACATAGCTGCTGTGAGAAAATGGGTCTCTGAGAGGGTTCAAAGCAAAGGAAAAGGGATTCTCGAGTTTATCAAGGCAAAAGAGGAAGTTGATACAATGTTTCTTATTAAAGAATATGGAGAGAGCATTGTCAATGATTTGATTGCCAATGGAGAGATCATTGAGAAGGATGGAAAGATAAGGTTGTTAGAATGAGTAGAAGGATTGTTCTAATGATGATTACTAAACGTTTTTATTTATTTCCTCTAGTTTCTTATTATTCTGCTTAAATACAAATTTTAGCTTGCCTTTTCCATGCACAGCCGGAATAGATATGCTGTAGGTGTTACTGATTGAACCACCACTTGGAATGGCACTGATTTTTAGGTCTTTCACATTTGGTTGCATGGTAGCTTCCCATTCAGAGCCAATATCAACTTTATCATACTTTGTGATGTCAACAGATAATCCTGAGAGATGGCTTTCTTTACCATTTCTCACACTGATCTTAACTTTTTTAATATCATAACTGTCATCTACTGGATCCACATCGAAATCAGCTATTGAGATAGCTAGTTTTCCATCTAATGTTCCTGATGAAGAGCTTGCTTGAGGGGCTGGAGTAGTCTCTGGGTCAGAAGCTGGAGTGGAATCTTCAGTAGTATCATCTGATTCTTCTTCTGTGTCTGTTGTTTCTCCAGATGATGTCTCATTTTCAGAAGCAGGAGTATTTCCAAAAGCATTGCATTGATCATAACCATAATAGTAAAGCGCTCCTAGTAAGATGATGATAATAGCAAGAAGTACTATTCTCTCTAGTTTTCGTGGTGTTAATTTGATTTCTAGAGTCATTTAGAACACCTAATAAATGCTTCTATTTAAAGTTTTTTATAATATTGGCGAAAACTTTATAATCTAAGAATATTTTATGTTTGTAATGAGATGGCCTATCAAATTTACCATAGCGGATGATCCTGAGGATGATAGAACACTCTTTTCTTTCGGAGGCCATGAGCATAAAGCGGTTGAGAAGGAGGTTGCTCATGAAAGCCATGCAATCCAAAAGGCTAAGCAGGAGTTTGTCTTGGAGTGGGATAAGGCTCTTGGTTTTTCTGAGAATCCCTTTGTGGACAAGCATTTCACACCAGCATCTAAATTTATTGCAGGCTACCAAGAAGAAAAGAGGAAGCTTAATCTCTTTGTTATAAATGAAAACAAATTTGGAACCATATTAGGAGAGGAAGGAGTTGGGAAGACTGTATTATTGAGCTGGCTCTTTGAAAAACTGTCAGAGTTTAAGCATAAAATGCTTCCTGTCTACATAAAGGGTGATGCAAAAAATCCTCAAGCAGTACTCTCTGATATTGTCATAGAGCTGATGAATCCTTATGAGAAAACTGTTAAGAAAGGAAAGTTAAAGCTAACCCTGGATGGTTTTGCTGTCTGGATCAAGAAAAAAGCAGGTAAGAGAAAATTAATTCTTCTGCTTGACGGATGCAAAAGAGTAACTGCAAAGGATTTGCAGCTTTTCAGCACATTGTACAAAATATGCCCATGTTTGATTATTGCTGCAGATTCTAAAGAGAACTATGATAAAAGCGCATTTAAAGATGTGCAAAAGGTCAAGGATGTGAATGCAGAGAATTTTAAGGATACTCTGAAGATGGTTCTTGATGGTTTGCCATACAGTGAGATGGAGGAGCTTATGGAAAAAAGGATTGAGCACGTAGGAGGCCATGGTATCCTGCCTTTTTCTGAGAGTGTTTTGAAGCAATTGCACAAGAGAGCTAAAAAGAATCCTAAAATATTGCTTGAGTTGTGCAAAAAAAAGGCAATCGAGCTAACTGTTAAAAATCAAGGTGTTGATCAGGACATGACAAAAGAGGTTGAAGAGAAGGAACAGGATCTGACAAAGGATACCAATGAAGAGAAGAAGGCTAGTGAAGATCAAATTGTTCACTCAAGCGAGCATGAGGTCACTCCAACTCAGAAAGGTGAAGATTATAAAATAGCTGTTGTTAATAGAAATGAAGACTTTGTCATGGTTGAAGACAAAGAGAAGAAAGATAGTTCTTATAAAGTTGAGCATAAATAATAGATAACTCAAGATTGCATATTTTCAATAATTCTAAAAAGAGTTTTATTTTCCGAAAGGAAGCCACCTTTGAAGCCGGGTTCTTTTCTCAACCCCTACTGGCTCAGCAGATCCTGGTGGAGGAGTAACTTCTTCTGCAATCTCTGCTTCTGCTTCATCAGGTAGTTGAGGCTCAGGTTCAATTTGGTCACCTAGGAGCTTAGCTGCTTGGTATCCATTGACCCAATCGATTTGGGCTTTTTTCATTCTTTTTCTGAGTCCTTTTGCTTTGCCACCAAACACCAGTTTCTCTTTAACCATATTATGAGCATTAGCGGCAAATTTTAGCATGGCTTCATGTACATAATCCATGAATGAACCTTGGATCTTAGCTTTATCTCCTCCTGAGAGTGCTTGTTCATTTTCCCAGATTTCGCTAGCTTCCAACGCTGCTAAAAAAGTATTAACTGGCACTACCATTTCTCCCAAAGCACTATTTACTGCTTTAAGATAACCAGTACGATTCTCCTTAATCTTTTCCGGAGTCCATTCCTTGTTTAATTCTTCTGTTATTGTTGAGCCAATCTGGTCGCTATACTCGCCACCTGCTGTTGTTATTACAGTACTTAGTGCTGTGATAACCTCCTCTTTAAAGAATTCATGACCTTTAATCTGAGCTTTACCTGCCATGTCTTTCAACCAATTTGCTTTTTGTTCTGCTGAAAGATTAGATTTCTCTGCCCATGCTTTGAAATGGGCATATAGTGTATGAGGTTCATGCTCTTTTATATTTTTGTCCAAGGATGCAAGAAATTTAGCAAGATAAGCTGGATTCGAAACATTAAACTTTTTGACATTTTCAAGTTCTTCGTCAATTAAATAATTATTAAATTTGATGAGAGAAGAGCTAGCTAAACCCCATTGATTGAATACTTCGATTTGATCTTCAGTAAGGAAGGGAAACATTGCTCGTACGTTCCATTGTTTTCCAGGGAATTCAGCATAAAGTGCGTGAAGATTTGCAATGAAGTTATCTCTTAGCGCTTCAAACTCAGTGTTATCATCCTCTAAATCCCACTTCTTAAGCGCATCCTTAACTTTGGTTAGATCCTCTTTTTTTAAGTATTCAATGTGGGTTGCTAAGATTACTGTTGCTCCTTCTCCCAAAACAGTGTCAATGTCCTGAGTAACTTGGGCATTTTGTTGAGTGGTTATATCAGTTGTGCTAACATGATCTATCTGAGCAGATGCTTGTTGTGCGCGATCTACTATTGTATCTGCAGTTTGTTCATCAGGTTCTGGACCTGGACCTGGGCCTCCTCCAGTTGTATCAGTGCTTTTTTGCTCATGGGTTACCTTGGCTTTATTTGTGCCCACTGTAGTCTTACCTAAGTTAGTAGTAGTATGGGCAACAACCTCTATTACGCCAGCTAGGGCAATAGCAGCAATAAACTTCTGTGTCTTAGAACCAAATGTAAAAGCATTATCCCAAACTCTTCTTACTGCACTACCTGCCGCACTCTTCAGACTTATTGATCTCCGAAGTCTTTTTCTGGCCATGCCTTATTTTCTAGAATAATAGTATTTAAATGTTACTGTAAATATCGCCCAAAAACCGTTCACCTTTGTACATTTTTCTCGGTGGCTCACAACAAAACATTTATAAACCACTGCCTTATTCTTTCATATACCAATGATTGATGAACCCCATTTTAGGGGTGAGTGAGGTGAAAAAAATCCGATGGCTCTCACCCGACCTGATGGTCGTGAGTTCGCCAGCTCGAATTTTATCATCTCAATCAGCCTTCATTGGAGATGAAGGCTAATTGAGGTAAGCTATTCTTACCGGAGGATTCAAATGGCAGAAGATAAAGAGACACTCAATAAAGTATATGAGGCAATTGAAGTAGCTAAGGCAACAGGAAAGCTGAGAAAGGGTTGCAATGAAGTTACAAAGGTTGTTGAGAGAGGTCAGGCAAAGTTAGTTGCAACAGCAAAGGATGTTGAGCCAAAAGAGGTTATTATGCATCTTCCCTTGCTTTCAAAAGAGAAGGGAATACCTTGCATTGAAGTAGATTCTAAAGAAGAATTAGGAGCTGCAGCTGGATTGCCAGTAGGAACAGCAGCTGTTGCAGTTGTTGAAGAAGGCGAAGCAAAGAAGATTATTGCAGAGTTGACTAAGACTGTAAAGACTGAATAAAATGGCAGAGCATGAAAGAAGAAGAGGAAAAGGAAAAACTGAAGATAAAAGAGGCACAATTAGATTTACTTATGCCACACCATCTAAGGTAGAGGAAATTATTGGCAGAACCGGAACTCGAGGAGAGGCAATCCAGGTGAGAGCAAGAGTATTAGATGGAAGGGATAAAAACAAGGTTCTAAGGAGAAATGTTAAGGGACCTATCCAAGTAGGAGATGTTTTAATGCTAAGAGAGACAGAGATAGAGGCAAGGCAATTGTCAAAAGGCGGCCGAGGAGAAGGCGGAAGGAATTAGAGAATGGCAAAGTGTTCATTTTGTGGCAAGGATCTTGAGAAAGGAACAGGAAAGATGTATGTAAAGAAGGATGGTTCTATATTACACTTTTGTGCTATGAAATGTGAAAAGAATATGCTCAAATTAAAGCGAAATCCAAGAAAATTGCTTTGGACACAACAAGGGAGAGATGCTAAGGCATTAAGAGTTGGAAAATGATTGAGAGAACATTGATATTGATCAAGCCAGATGGTGTCAAGAGAGGGATTATTGGAGAATTAATCTCACGTTTTGAGAAAGCAGGTCTAAAACTAGCTGGTGTGAAGATGTTTCATGTTGACAAGGCATTCGCCAAAAAGCACTATAAGGCGCACCTTGACAAGGAATTTTACAATGGTTTAGAGGAAATGATTACTTCTGGTCCTGTTTTATCTGTTGTTTTAGAGGGATTACATGCTGTGGAGATTGTGAGAAAGTTAGTAGGGCCAACAGAGCCAAGAACAGCTCCTCCAGGAACCATTAGGGGAGACTATGCAAGCCATTCTTATGCTTACACTGATCCAAAAGGTATTGCTATCAAGAACCTGATTCATGCTTCTGGATCAAAAAAAGAGGCTGAGCAGGAGATAAAGCTCTGGTTTTCTGAAAATGAGATTTTTGATTACAAAGTAGTTCATGAGGAACATACTAGATAGGGAGATTCACAAAATGTCAGACAAGATGGTTGAGAGGGTAATGAAGAGTATGCGTGATAAAGAGAGGATTAGAAACATTGCTATCTGTGCGCACATTGATCATGGGAAAACTACTTTTTCTGACAATCTTTTATCTGGTTGCGGTATGATGAGCAAGGAAGATGCAGGCAAAGCTCTAAAACTTGACTTCCACGATGATGAGCAGGAGAGAGGAATTACAATAGACACAGCTGCTGTAAGCATGGTTCATGTTTTTGAAGACAATGATTTTCTTATCAACCTATTAGATACTCCAGGACACGTTGATTTT
>JASMFX010000116.1 GCA_030751555.1 Candidatus Woesearchaeota archaeon
ACAAGAGGAACATCCTCAATACCTAACTCATCAAACCAGAGAATTAACTTATGTTCTTTCTTATTAAGCATTACTGTTCCACCCCTTTTTAATCCAATTATCGAAGTAGTGATATTTAAAGGTTTTGATTTCGAACGAAATGAGAAATCTAAACTGTTAAAATCCCTAGGATTTTATAAGCTTTTGGTTGGTTAGATTTAAGGTAACCTTCCTGAACAAATCGCGGCCCCTCAATCCTTGCCAGGACCGATCGAGCCCTCGACAGTCATATACAATAACCTGATTTTTCTTTCTCCCCCTACCCTAGTATGGGGAGAAAGAAAAATCTATAATGAGGGCACAATATTTAGCAATCATCACACAAATAGAACAAAGAAGCAAAGCACATTTCAAAAAAAAAAACCATGTCCAAGATAAAAACCAGACTAAAACAGCTCGACACCTACAAAACTAACTAAGCCTTTCCCCTACTCCCAAAAACCTTAATCTTATGCCTAACTAAATCAACTAACGCATCCCGAACAGGCCCTACCATCTTCCTAATGTCAAAAACCTCTGGCTTCTCTCGAATCCCCTGTCGAATCGTAGCATCAAAACATAATCTCAAATCAGTATCAGTATTCACCTTATTTATCCCATTACGAACAGCTTTAGCAATCTGCTGCTCACTTACCCCATGAGGCTTTCCAAGTTTTGCACCATACCTACCAGCCTTCCTAACGAGCCATTGAGGAACACTGCTTGCTCCATGCAAAACCAAAGGAATCTTGACAATCTTATTAATCGACCTAAGTCGTGCAATATCAAGCCTACTCTTCCCAGCAAATTTATAAGCTCCATGCGAAGTACCAATCGCAATTGCCAAACTATCACATCCGGTTTTCAAGGCAAACTCCTTAGCATCTGAAGGCTCAGTATAGATAATCTTACGAGAACTAATCTTCTCCTCAACACCGCCAATAGTTCCCAGCTCTGCCTCAACACTAACTCCCTTGCGATGCGCCCATTGAACAACCTTTTTTGTCGTCTTTATATTCTTCTTAAAATCTAAATGACTCCCATCAAACATCACACTGCTGTAGCCAATATCAATACATTTCTTAATAAGCTTTAAATCTCGTCCATGATCAAGGTGCAAAGCCATACTACAATGCTTTCCAGATTCAACCCCCAGCGCATAGAGATACTCCAAACCAGCATAACCTATCGCACCCTCTGTTGTTTGAACAATAACAGGACTCTTTTCTATCCGAGCAGCCTCAACAACAGCCTGCATAACTTCCATATTAACAACATTAAACGCTCCAACAGCATAATTGCCTTTCTGAGCCCTATCCAAAAGCCTTTTTCCACTGACTAACATCTAACCACCTTCACACTACCTTTTTTTGCCTGAGAAACCGCATCCTTCCATCTCAACAGCCGCTTCTTAGCTCCAAAATCACGAATCACACTCTGTGAATTTACCAATCCAACCCTAAGCGCATCCTCTGTCTTCTTCCCTCGGATCAGTGCAGAGACAAAACCAGATCCAAACGCATCTCCAGCTCCTGTTGTCTCAACAATCCTTACCTTAGGAGGCTTAATGCGATAACACAATGAGTTATCACAAACATGCACATCCCCTCCACCATCAGTAATAACAATAATCTTAACTCCTAAACCTCTAAATCTTGACAAACACCTATCCAATTTCTTCTCCCTAAAAAGAGTCTGGGCTTCCTCTTTATTCAATATCACTACTTCACAACATCTAAGCATACCCTTCAACGTTCCCAAGCCCTTTTTGCAAAGATAGAGTGAAGGATTAAAAGCAATCTTAATCCCTTTTCCATGAGCCATCTTTGCCAATTTTTTCATGGTTTGAAAACTCTTTCCCATTAAACTTCCAAAATACATCCATCTTGTATTGAGCGCTCTAGCATTCAAACAATGATCACATAACTGATCATTGCTCCCTTTATACGCAAAAATTGTCCTGTCATGATGCGCAGCATCCATAATAATTGAAAATCCTGTCCTGTGTTTTTTGTCACGCTCCACAAGCCTTGTATCAACTCCTTCTTTTTTCAACTCATCCACAACCCTTGTAGAATTATTGCCAACACCAATACAGCATAATGCAGCTACCTTCACACCCATTCGGGCAAATCCAACAGCAGTATTGGTTGCAGAACCCCCTGTAAGCATATTAACATGCTCCACAAGCAGTTTCGCACCAGCAGGAAAGGTATACTTATTCCCTTTAAAGAATTTCTTATCTGTCTCAATAAACGTATCAACAGTTGCACTTCCAACAGCTATAACATCATACATACAACCAAATCAGAAGTTAGGGTATTTAAATATTTCTTTGTAGAGGCACTGTAGTCTTTACCACCCAAATCGCGGCCACCTAGCATTCTAATCCTTTTTACGCCTTTAGAAATCTTTTACCATCCACTATCAACCTAATTTTTCCTATCTCCCCATACCCTGGTAGGGGGAGATAGGAAAAATTGGAATCTCTAAAATTCAAAATAACTCCTCAGAACATTAAGAAAAAAACCAAAAAAAAAGAAAATAAAAAAATTACTCGATCTGTCCTAGACACCAAATATCTTTCAAAGCCACAACAACGGTTGCAGGAACAACGAAAGCAAGAATTTTTGTAAAAATTCCACTTAGGTATGGTCCGATTACTTCAACAGCGCCGAGAGTTGTTGTTACTCCGCCAAGTCCAGCAGCAATGATCAACACAGCTGATACCAAAAGAAACTCTCTTGTCTCTTTTCCTGTCACATTAATAAATCCTACGATTAATCCTAATACGACAAGTAAAGAACTCAACCATGGTGTAGCTGAACCAAGACTAACTAATCCAAGGACGATAGCTACTATTACTCCAACAATAAAGGAGTAGTGTCCTACTTTTTTATCCATCAATACACCTCTTTTTTTATTATGAGGAAATTCCTCACTATCCCATAACGAGAATACTTCTATTTAAAGGTTTCGAAACAGAAAACAAACTTTGGATAAGAATCTTAATTTACACTATCTAAAACACTATGAAAATTAGTACTCTTGAGAAACAAATCCAATACCTTTTGATCCTTAACAAGAAATGAAAATTTGCTTTGTAAATAGGCTCTTTCAGCATTAGAGACTCTAGCAAAGAGATCTGCCTCAAATAAGCCGTAAACATACCCTAATACACTAATATCTCTTGCATGCTGCTTTAACAAACTCATAATCTCATCCATCTCCTCTCCATAATAATCAAACCTGAAAACATACTTGGTTTGCTCATGCAGCTTTACAATGCTTATCTTACTGCCCTTCTTGTCCAATAACGGCCAATAATACCAGCATCCCGGATATCCAAAACTTTGAATTTTTGCTAAAAGTCCTTTTCCATAATCAGTAAGCAAATGAGAACTCTTGCTGAGGCCAGCAATACTAATGCCAAAACTCTGTGACTTTTGCACAATCCGATGCATAATCTCTTCCTCATAGGGATACCGAATCTCCAGATCACCATCCCTGACAACAACACCTCCCTGTCCAACATTATCAACCATTGATTCCATCACCTGCATCTCTAGAATCTTTCTTACTATCCCACCCAAAGCAGCAATCTCTACTTTTCTATTTCCAAACGCAAGCATCTTATCATCCATATTAAATCGCAACGTCTCAAATGTAAAATTAATCGGCACACAAAGAGCTTCAAAAACCTGAGCATCTCCAAACTTCCTTGCCCTTATCACAGAATAGCATTCCTTCTGTTCAATCTTAATCTTCTTCATCCCTTCATAGACCACAGAGCAGATTCTTATGAACTCCACAGTCAGACTAGGACTAGAAAGAATAGTCGCATTACCCCCATCCACAAAAGCAATTCTTTTATTACTTTCATCAAGTTTATCACTCTTCAAATCCTGTATTCTATGAAAATGCTCTTTAACAATCTCTTTAGCTCCTGAGACAGCAGCCCTTTCACCAGAGTGAAACTTCAATTCTTCTTGAATCAGCTCAACAACTCTTTCATCCATCACATCCATCAGAACATCGAAGTTTATATTATTTTATGTACTTCAGAATCTAATCAGTTATCCCTTACAAATACGACAATAATCTGGAGTTACATTTTCAACTCCCTCTGGTAATAATCTCTTTCCAAATCCCTCAAAAAATTCCAGCACAGTATCCAACTGCATAAACGTATGATTTCCAGTCAACTGAAACTTGGTAAGCTCTTCAGATAGTTCTCCTTGCTTTAAAGCCAAAGTATACCTCAATGTAAATAAAGTCCTAGGCATGCAAATACTATCCTCGCAATGAACATCTGTTCTCCAGCGCTGTATTTCATTTTTGGGCCCATCAGGTTCTTGCCTTCTTAGACGTTCTAAAGTAACCTCTTGCCACATACTACTAGGCTTGGGATCAGGAACCCTCCCTGCTTCAAGCGCATAAGATCTAAATCCAGGAATCTGATTTTCATCAAGATGTTCTTCCAATTTATCATGCATCTCTTGTCGCTACATACTCCCCTCATAAACATGGACAGAGAGCACACTCTGTTCAGAATAAACCTCCCTATACAAAGGAGGAACTATCTTCAAAGCATTTCCCCAAAACCCTGGAAATCCTCGATCTATGAGGTAGTGTAGTTTTCTTTCAGGCTGTGCCATACTAAAGAGAATTCAGGTTTAGCTTATAAATCGTTCTATTGCTCTATGACATTTTTCAGGTCGTATTCTGATTCGGGCCATTTTTGCCCTGCTCATAGCAGGGTTCATTTCTTCTCCCCTTACTGGGTATGGGGAGAAGAAATGAAGTCACCAAGTGACCAAAAGCGCCCACATCAAAATAATAGAATTAATTTTTTTACTTCACAAAAAAACTAAAAGCCTCACTCCCACTAACAACAATCAATGTAACCAACACACCAGCAATCAAAACACCACCAACAACAGCCCCAAAAAATCTTTTCTTATCAATTCCCAAAAGATAAGCAGCTATTGCCCCAGTATACACCCCAGAACCAGGTAGAGGTATCCCAATAAACAATGCTAAACCCCATTCCCCATATTTTTCAACATAGGGCTCTATTTTCCGTTGTGTCCTGGCTACAATTTTCTCCCATATCCTAGCTACAGCCCCAATCTTCAATAATAAGTGCATAAACTTATCCAAAATAAAATAAACAACCACTCCTAAAATAATATTTGTCACAACCGCAACAACAAAAACCAGAAGCCAAGGCAATCCAACAATAATTCCATAAGGTATCGAAGCCCTCAACTCCAGAGCAGGAGTCAAGGTAAGAAGAATCAGGACAATCAAGTCATTCAGCATCGTATCGATTTCACCTTTGTTTTAACATAGTCACTTTTAATCAGGTCTCTAACCAACTCCTCTGGCTTGGAATATTTGCGTTTAACAGAGGCATAGAGTTTCCCTTTCCTAATAACTACTTTTCCATATTTTTTCTTAAACACCTTGCAATGTTGCTCCATCTTCACTGGAGGCCCTGTCAATTCTTCCTTTCCTTTCAAAACCTTATTCTTAAAACTAAACCAATAGTACACTACCTTGCCATCCCAATGCCATCCCTTTGTCTTTAAACCAAACAAGCCAAATTTTTTTTCAAACAACTCAAAGATTTTCAACAGCTTGCTACCAACAACATCAGCCTTGCCAGATAAGCTCTCTGCTTTAACAACCATATCTTCTTTTTCCAATTTTTTCTCATCAAATCCCTTGACCACAAAATAGTTCAGACTCGGTTTCTTCAAAAATCCCTTGCAAGTCTTAATCAATAATCCATATCTCTCCTCTCCCAAAGCTGCAGCTGCATTCCTTCCCTTCTCAACAGGGTCTATCAAAACCAAAGGACTCTGAAGCTTAGACTTATTGACCTCAAACATAATATTCTTATGATACTTGGCAGGATCAATAATCTCTTTGCCCTTCCACTTTGCAGCAGCATGAACAAAACCAGAAAATCCCTTGTAGTAAATAGTCAAAATCTCAATCACATAGCCAGAAAAACCCTTTATGTAGCTCTCTGCTCCATAGACCTCTATTGATTTACAAAATCCCTTGGCTAACAGGATATCATCTGCATACTTTGCATGCTTCCTAACAAATTTAGTGTGCAATGGACTAATGTCTGTTATATTTACTGACTGCTCTGCATTATCAATCTCTAGGATAGGGATAATCTCAAATAAAAATCCCTTATGCTTAATCTGGAAATAATCTCTGCTGCCATGCAGCCTAACAATTCCACTGAATCTTTTCTTCAACTCCTTCTCCAGAAGATCACTAATCTCATCGCTCTTATCTTTATACTTACCATAAGAAAACTTCATATAAATATCAGCATCTCTAATACCTTTGGTCCAGGTTTCTTTAGCACCACTCCCCCCTAACTCAGCTTTCATCCCTTTAAGACCTTTGTTCAACTTTAAAAGAAAAGCCCCTACAGTATCAGAAACCTTTTTTCTTTCATTCTCATCTGGCTTTACAAGCTCCAGAGCTGCTTCTAAGACTTTTTTCATCATGAAAAATGAATACTTTTAGTTTTTATATGTTTGGATTTCCAAAACCTTTTTATACCTTCAAAACCAATTTTACAAAAAAGAGGTGAAAATGGACTTATCGTTATTATTCCTAACACTACTGACAGTAGTCTTTCTCATAGGATTAATCTCTTCAATCATCTCAAATAGATTCAAAATTCCTAATCTTCTACTACTGCTCTTAGCAGGAATGCTTCTTGGAAGAATGCGATTGGGTGGAGCAAAGCTATTCAACTTCCCTCCAGAATTCATAAGTGTAATCGCCCTTTTAGCATT
>JASMFX010000117.1 GCA_030751555.1 Candidatus Woesearchaeota archaeon
CATTCACCAACATCAAAGACTTCATACAACACTACAACAACAAAAGACCCCACATGAGCCTACACTACAAAACACCACAAGAAGTATGGAACGAATTCGTTAACTAGTTTCGTGTCGTTAACCAGTTTCGGGATAACAGAACCTTCTATTCGTAGGACAACATTTAAATAGAATCCTCTGTTTTTTGTAACCATGGCAAAGGTGGTTATGAAAACTTATGGTTGCAGCAATAATGTTGCAGAATCCGAGATGATGATGGGCATGCTGAATAGCTCAGGCCATGCTGTTAAGGAAAGCTCTGAGTATAAGAAAGCAGATGTTGTTGTTTTTAACATGTGCTCTGTCAAAGGGCCATCTGTTCAGCATTGCATGAATGAGATCAGGAAGATTAAGAAAGAAAATCCAAAGAAAAAGGTTGTTGTTACTGGATGCGTTCCTAGACAACTCATTCCTGAGCTTAGAGAGATTGATGAGACTGTTAGCATTGCTAATACACATCACATAGAAAAGATAAATCATGTGGTTGAAAGCAGTTTGAATATGAAGCCGAGTGAATACAAACATCATGCCAAGCCTATCAAACTCAATTTTCCCAGACTCAGAAAGAATAAGATCATAAGCATTGTCCCTATCCTGCAAGGGTGTAATGATTTTTGTACCTATTGCTCTACAAAATTGGTCAAGGGTAACACGTTTTCCTATCCAGAAGCAAAGATCATTGAGGAAGTCAAGGTTAGTTTAGCAGATGGCTGCAAAGAGGTTTGGCTTACCAGCCAGGACAATGGTGCCTACATGACAGATAAGCAAATTCTTGGACTACCAAAATTGGTAGATTCGATTGCATCACTAGATGGTGATTTTTTCATACGGATTGGGATGGCTAATCCCACCTATATCCTGCAATGTCTGGATGAGTTTATTTCTGCATTGAAGCAGGAAAAGGTTTACAAGTTTGCACATATCCCTGTTCAATCCGGCAATAATGATGTTTTAAAGAATATGAAAAGGAGATATACTGTTGAAGATTATAAGGAGATTGTAGGAAGGATCAAAAAAGAGATTCCCTGGATTACAATCGCCACTGATATCATTTGTGGATTTCCAGGGGAGAGTACAGAAGCTTTTGAAGATACCTTAAATCTCATCAGAGATACAGAACCAGATGTTGTAAACATATCGAGATTTCATGCTAGGCCAGGAACTAAAGCAGCTAAGATGAAGCAGCTTTCGGGAGGGGTTATAAAAGAGAGATCTGGGAAGCTAACAACACTCTTTCACGAACTTGGACTTGAAAAAAACAGAAAGTGGATTGGGAAAGAATGCTATGTGCTTATTGATGAACATGGCAAGAAAGGGGATGATTCTATTGGGAGGACTTCATCATACAAGCAGGTGGTTATTAAGAAAAAGTTAAAGCTGGGGAGTATTGTGAATGTTAAGATTACAAATGCAAAAACGCATTATCTTGAAGGTTGTTTGATTAGCAGTTACTAATTTTCCTTTTTAATTTCGCCC
The DNA here is from genome assembly GCA_030751555.1 of Candidatus Woesearchaeota archaeon. Next base: position 1,516 of record JASMFX010000117.1, read on the forward strand.
AAGTCAATAATTTGCTGCCTACCCTCAAAACCTTCATCAATCTCATGCCAGAACTGAATTTTTTCTTCTCCAAATTGCCAGCAAAGAAAAATGTCTCTCCCTTCGAATTTTGTATAAAAATCCACGAGGCCTTTGTCCAGATCTTTTATCAAGATTCCCATCTTGTCAAATTTCTCTAGTTCACAGTAAAAATCATATGATAATTTGTGAAATTTTTTACTTAGCTGGGTATCCATTGACATGTAATCTTCATAGCTGGTCTTATCTGGATCAATGTAGACTTGATTAATAAGATCTACGCCTGCTTGAAGCTGTTGCAGTTGGATAATGAGGGATTGAATTTTTGGGAGAAGTTTCTGGGCAGCTTCAATTGTGAAGTATTTGCGTTCCATTATTCCAATATAAGAGGTTTGTATTTATAAGGCTTTTGGAGAAGATTTAAAATAGAGAAAAGAAACCCCTTCACTCTATGAGGGAAGAAGAGAGAATACTAAATGGGGCGATAGATCAGCTAGATGATGTTGATAATCTATGGATGCCAAGAAATCTTCGTCATAAACAGCTTATTACTCTTTCTGGGGATGATGTTAATACTCTTTTGATGATATCAAGGAGTTTAGCTGACAGAGCAGGAAGATATTTCTTTCAAGTAGATAAGTATACTAACTGCATAGATGCAATGGATCAGAGAAGAAAGATTCTTGTTGTGTTGAATAGTGAAATATTAGAAGAGGCTAATATGCAATCAACCTATGATCTTTCTCTGCCAATCCTCAATGCAGGATTATCGTTAGCTGCAAGAAGAGAGGAAAATTATTCATGGGCATATAGTCTAGCTGGCAGTGCATTGGATAATCTTCCCAGTGGTTGGACAACACCAAGAGGAGAATCTGTTTTGGGTTATGGTGGGGATGAAGATACTGCAACAGGGGTGATGGATCATGGTATGAGTACGGGAAGCGAGTCACAAGGAGATGTGTTTGAGCCATTAAAAAATGAGTTAAGAGAGGTTCAGCTTTTCTGCGAGGATGATCTCGGTCCTGAGAGAGATGGCAATTTTTTACCTTACCGTGAGGGGCATCATAAAAGTTTAGATGCAACTATGAAAGAATTTATAAAACATGAAGATTATGAGAAAGCATGTCTTTTAAGAGACAGGATGATAGAGATTAAGGAACAAATGGATAATGAGTTTGATGATCCTTATTATTCCTATGTTGGTTGGAGATTACTCTGCGAGTTTACACCTGCTGATAGATTCAGGGTTGAAAAGAAAAATCCTGAATTGGGCGAACAACTTTCTATGTGGGATACTCTTGAAGATCATGAGGTATTGGATCTATCACTCGAAAGCGATAGAAGAACTTTTCATGTGCATCCCTCTGTTTTGAACGAGGTTCTTGGCCTTATCCATGATGAAAAATATGTTTTTAGATATGGAAGAGATCATTTTTATGGTCTTGAAACTCATGATTTTCATTTTATGAAGGTAGATTAAGCTTTAATAGGACTTCTGGGAGAGATGGATTGGTTCATAGTTGCCTCTGAACCAATTTTATTTTTTTTCATTGATATTTCCTAAACTTTCACTAAAAATAATTAAATCTCAAAACCAGATTTTCTAACCAGATTTTTCATTTCATATCTATCTAGGACTTGTTTCTCGTAAAAATCCACTAATCGATTATAACGTTTCCAACTTAGTATCCTATTTTCCTCAGGTATTTGTAATTTATCACAAGCCAGATCATACATTTTTACGAACAAACGAGGTCTGACTTTATGGATCCTCAGAATCTCTTCATACATCAATTTTTCAGTAAACCCACTAATATATAGAGTCTTGAAATGCACCCTCAATAAACCTACAGTCTCGTTGAATGGCAGAAATTTCTTGTTATCTGTTGAAATCATCAGATCCTGAGTAATTTTTCTCTCATCCAATAAACTTATTGCAATAATCACACACATATATAATCCTATGTGATAACAGTATCCTTTTTCCTTTCGGTATCTAGCTAAAAAGCTGATTATTCCATAATCTGATACTGATTTCAGATCTCTTTCAATTATTTCAAATAATAATTTTCCGTCAAGGACCATAACTTCCCCAACATTATGTCGAAATTTAGATAGGCCTTCCGTTCTGCAATCGATAATAAACTGTTCAACAGTGTTTTCTGGATTACAAAGAGCCATAATAGTCACTTCTTTAGCAATCTTGGGATTTTTTAAATCACTTGGCTTAATTCCAGGAGGCAAAATTTTTAACATCCATTTTTGGATGCTATCCATTTCAAAAAAATGAAAAAATTCGTGAACTAATACAGTTCTCAAAACTGTCTCATAATCTTTTCCAGCTCTTTGGCCTCCTATCAAACCTATCATAGTATCTATGTGAATAGACAGAGGGAAAAAGTCAGACAATGCTGTGCTGCTATCTGAAGAAAGAACTTGTCCTGAGTGCACGATCATAATATGAACCTTCTTTAAGCACTCGCATTTTTGTAGAAAGAAATCAGTCTGAAGTACATCTCTCATTATGGGCCAATAAAATTCAACAATATCGCTCTTAAATCCGATAATATCTAGTTCAACCTTTTTGCTAAGAGTCTTCTCAATTTTTTCAAGTTCTTTCCGGTTAATATAAACCCTTACACTAACTTCATTATTTCCTATTCTCACTTTCTCTTTTAGGATAGCACACTTTTTTCTAGCTAAAATTGTCCTCAATATTGGAATATGTTTCCAGAAAGGCATATTTAATAATATTTGAAGAAACGTTTAAAAGCTTTTCTACTAAGGGATAGTCAATTACTGTTTTGCCCTAAAACCGAAACCTTTGCCACTTTGCAGGTGTGGGTTTTGAATAATCCATTGCAGAAAAGTTTGTTTTTGTGTTTACAAGTGTGTTGTATTTTGGAAAATCAATCCATGTGTGCCAGTGGCCACGAATTTTGAATTTTTTCTTTGCGATCATAACTACCCTTGATGGGATGTGCTCTGAAACAATCTCATAGTCAGGAAGGTGGGAGATTAACTCTTTTGAGTAGGCAACTATGTCTTTATGGAATGGCATGTTTTTTTCCTCTAATCTTTTACGGGATGCTCCTACAAACATATATGCTTTTACCTCGATAAAGTCAGCGTCTCCTTTTTGGATGAGCTTTGCATATGCTTTCATATCCTTGTCATTAACATCCTTGACCATTGTTAATCTAATAGTTGTTCTTTGCTGTTTTTTGGAAAGGTATTCTAAAGATTTTTGAAGTCTTTCCCAATAATCATCAAATAATGGAAGATCAATTTTTTTGAGAAGCGCTTTGTTAGGAGCATCAAGGCTGATGTATAATTGGGTTACTGGTTCTAAGTCTCTAATTTGCTCAGGGTATTGTGCATTGGTAACTATGAAAGTTGAGATGCCTTGTTTATTGCATTGCTTTAGAAGTTCGTTGATCTTAGGGTAGAGTATGGGTTCGCCGGTTAATGATAATGCAATGTGCTTAACTGATTGTGATCCAAGATATGCTCCTTTGTTTCTTTTTTCATTGCCTTTAAAACCTATTAAGAGTTTGTGGTGGGCTTTCAGACTTTCTTCAAGGATAAATTCTGGTTGATCCTGGTTCCATCTCCAATCCTTTGAAACAGGAGATTTATAATCACGCCAGCAGAAACTGCATCTATTTGCACAGCTTATACTAGGACTCATTTGTAAACATTGGTTACTCATTATGCCATAAAATGTTAGCTTGTAGCAGCCTCCTTTGCCTCTTATCATGGATTTTGTCCAATGGCATGTTTTTACAGCACTGTGGCTACCAACAACCCTATATTGCTGCTTTTCAAGAGCGATTTTAGCTGATTCTGATAATTGATTGGATGCCATGACATTTGTAGGTTTATTAATGCTTAAAAAGGTTATGGGCATTAAGGAATTGTTTAAAATGAGTAATTTTTTACGCATTTCACATTTTTAGGTGTAAATATGGTATGTGAATAGCTAAATAATTGCTCTTAAAGAATAAAATGGGCTTTGCCCATTTAATCTCCATGTGGAGATTAAAGTCATAATCTTTGCCATGACATCTGCACCGTTCTGGTTTCTTAGCGTTCCAATGATTTTTTTCAT
>JASMFX010000118.1 GCA_030751555.1 Candidatus Woesearchaeota archaeon
ATTTAGCAGATACCGGTGAAATTTTTCCCATTCTAATCAGTCCTCCAAAGAACAATTATCAGAAAGTCGCACATCAGAACATATCCTAATTATTAGACATGTTACATAATCATATTGTGAATGATGAATGTGATGATTGGACCCTTGTCCTAATAATTGTCTTATTTTATTGTTGAATTTCAATTCCTTATTAATCATTAATTATTGAATAAACATGAAATTGATGCCCGAAACACTAACTCCCAAGCTCATTGACTGGCTTTGCCGTTCTCCATTGAGTACTCTCGTGACGGGCTGTTGTATACAAGAGTGTCTTCAACGCATTGCAAGCTTAACACCCGCTAGTCAAAGGACCCATTTGTATAACGTAAAAAGGGAAGTCAATTTGATATATAAAACTTGTGCTATTTTATTATTTTCCATATTGAAAATTAAACATTTTCTTCCAATGGCAAGCAAAAGTTTATAAAATTACACTGATTTATGATCCATAATATGGCATTAACTGAAAAATATGGGACTTCAGACAAAGATTATGAATCAAAATCCCCCTCAGAAATTCAATTCATACCTTGGGCTGAAGCGCCTAGAGATCCTAATTATGTAAAGACAGAATCGCAGAATGCACTTACCTTGAGATACCGTGACCAATTACACAAGGGATTATGGTTGCACTATGATAGATCAACTGGAGTTCTAGCTGTCTCCACAAAGCATTCTGATCATCCAAACAGAGTTTCTCACCTACAGCCCGGAACAGACGCTGCTCTCACCCTAGAGAATTCAACAGTAAAAATAAAGTTACCCTTTCCCAATGCAGCAAGAGATCATAATTTTGAGTTAACAGGCGTAAGAGAAGTGAGGCCATTAACCCGCCGAGATCATTTGAGGCATTTTGTCACTGCTCGTCGTTAATTTTCACCAATTTTATATACTCCTTCTAAATTATAGTCTATATGCCAAAATCAATCACAAAAGAAAAATTCAAAACATATCACAGTGTTTTTGACGCATTCACAAATAGAACCCTCTATAAACTGATTACTGAAGGCCATTTTGAAGGATTAATTGGGCCTGTTTCTATGGGAAAAGAAGCAAATGTCTTCCAAGCCCTGAAAAAAGACAAAACAAAGGTAATTGTTAAAATCTACAGACTAGAAAACGCGGATTTTAACAAAATGTACTCCTACATCAAATCCGACCCAAGGTTTGAAGGCTTGAAAAAGAACAGAAGAAAGGTTATTTTTGCATGGTGCCAGAGAGAATACCGCAACCTACTCAAGGCCAGAGAGCACCAAGTCCACGTCCCAACCCCATACACCTTCAAAAACAATGTTCTTGTGATGGAATTCATTGGTAATAAGGAAGCATCTCCTATGCTCAAAGACCAGCTACCTGAAGATAAGGCATTATTCTGGAAAGACATTATAAAAAACTACAAAAAACTCTACCAAAAAGCAAATCTAATCCACGCAGATCTCTCTCATTTTAACATCCTGAACCATAATGATAAGCCAGTTCTTATTGACCTTTCCGGAGCAACCCCTATAGCTGATCCCAATGCAGAGGAATACCTTGAAAGAGATCTTAAAACAATCATCAATTTTTTTGCTAAGCACCATCTAAAAAAATCCCTAGAGAAAATAATAAAAAGCATTAAAAGCAAATCATAATTATCTTATATTCGGGCCAGTATCCCAAAGCCAAAGTATGGGGTTTAAGCCCGAATTTAAGATTCACAAGATTGGATACAATCTTGTGTTAACATAAAAAATGGAAGAATATACCTATGAACTGAAGATTCCCAAAGAACGCGTAGCAGTGCTTATTGGAAAGGAAGGAGCTACAAAAAATCATCTAGAGACTGAAACCTCCTGCAAATTAATCATAGATTCTAAGGAAGGGGAGGTTTTTGTTAAAGGTAAAGATGCTATCAATCTGTATAGCGCAAGAGAAATTATCACTGCGATTGGAAGAGGGTTTAATCCTGATATCGCTCTAAGTCTGCTCAAGCCGGATTATGTTTTTGAACAACTCTCTATCCAAGATTATGCAAGAAACAAAAATGATGAAAAGCGCTTAAAAGGTAGGGTTATAGGCCAAGAGGGTAAGTCCCGGAAACTCCTTGAAGAACATACCGAAACCAATATCTGTGTTTATGGAAAAACAATAGGTATTATCGGTGAGGCCTTTAATGTCTCTCTTGCTAGACGATCTATCATATCCCTTCTCAACGGATCCATGCATGCCAAGGTATATCGCTGGCTAGAAAACCAGAGAAGGGCAAGAAAACAAGTCCCTCCACCCTAGCCACCAAAAATGAGGAATCCAAACATTAATAAATAACTTCTTTTCCATGATCTCTAGGTGAATCAAATTTCCCAAAAACGAACAGCAGAAGAGATGAGCAAATCACATAGAGATATCTCTGTCAGCCAATTTTTTGAAAAAAACAGGCATCTCCTGGGGTTTGATAACAAACGTAAGGCACTCATGACCACTATTAAAGAAGCAGTTGATAACAGCCTTGATGCCTGTGAAGATGCTGGTATCTTACCAGAGATTAGTGTCGAGATAATAGATATGCAAAACGATCGCTTTAGAGTTATTGTGGAGGACAATGGTCCAGGCATTATCAAGGTTCAAATTCCAAAAGTGTTTGCTAAATTACTCTATGGTTCAAAATTTCATAAAATGAGGCAAAGCAGGGGCCAGCAAGGTATAGGTATCTCTGCATCTGTTATGTATGCTCAACTCACAACAGGCAGGCCTGCCAAAATCACCTCTACTACCTCAAAAAAAGAGAAAGCACATTACTATGAGCTTCACATTGATACCCAAAAAAACAAGCCCGAGATCATCAAAGACGAGACCACTGACTGGAAAAAGGATCATGGAACCAGAGTTGAGCTGGATCTTGAAGCATCATACCAAGGAGGATTCCAATCAGTTGATGAATATCTAAAAGAAACAGCAATTGTAAATCCTCATCTAACACTGATCTATACAAATCCAAAAGCAGAGCAAATAATTTTCCCCAGAGCAACCAAGGATCTCCCAAAAGAAGCCAAAGAGATTAAACCACATCCTTATGGTGTTGAGTTAGGTATTTTGATTAAAATGATTCGTTCTACCGAATCTCGCACATTGCAAAGCTTTCTAACCTCAGAATTCTCCAGAGTAGGGTCAGGAACTGCCAAGAACATCTGCCAAAACGGTTCCTTGTTACCTAATACAAAGCCAAAAACAATGAGTAGGGAACAAGTAGAGCAGCTAATGGAAGGAATTAAAAAAACAAGATTAATTGCTCCTCCATCTAACTGTCTAAGCCCCATAACCTCAGATCTTCTTGAAAAAGGTCTCAAAAAAGAGATTAATGCTGAATTTTATACTGCTGTTACCCGACCTACAGCAGTATACAGAGGTAATCCCTTCCAAATTGAAATTGGAATCGCTTATGGAGGCAATCAAACTGCAGAAAACCAAATTAGATTAATTAGATTTGCAAATCGAGTTCCACTTCTCTACCAGCAGGGTGCATGTGCTTTTACAAAATCTGCTATCCAAACTGCATGGCGCAATTATGGCTTAAGCCAAAGCAAAGGCGCACTCCCTGCAGGTCCTGTAACTTGTGCAATCCACATTTCATCTGTTTGGGTTCCATATACCTCAGAAAGTAAAGAAGCCTTAGCACACTATCCTGAGATTATTAAGGAAATTAAACTAGCCCTCCAGGAAGCCGGAAGGCAACTAGGCTCTTATGTAAACAAGAAAAAAAGAATACACGCAGAGGGAGCAAAGCGAGACTATATTCAAAAATTTATCCCTCATGTCAGTGCCGCATTAAAAGAATTACTCAAACTTAAAGGCGTAGATGAAGATAAAATAACAAAGAATTTGAAAGCTATACTAGAAACAAAGAGAGGAAAATTAGATAATGTCAAATTTGATCCATCTAAGAATGTTGAATATGATCCTGAATTAGCAAAGATAGGAAAAGAAAATAATAACGACGTAGGATATGAGGAACCAAAAGATGAAAAAGGACAAAAAAAGCTCAGCAGCTTCAAAAATTAAGGACATAGCAACCGCTGTTTACCAAAAAATTTTGAAGAAAAAACAGCCAGAGCTCTCAATGCCTCTACGCTCCTTAACTAATGTCCAATACGACCCAAAAGCAGGCTACTTTGAGCTTCTTGGAAAGTTTAAGGAACGAACCTTAACTGCTTCCACAATAAAAACATTTGCCCAAAGCCTACGCCTTATGACTCTTTCTAAAGAACTCATAGAAAAGGATGATATAGCTACAAAAAGAGAAGCATATTACGTTTCAAAAAACTGGGCTGATGCTCGATTTAAAGAACAAGTAGAATCTGATACTGTCATGGATGATATTGAAGCAATGCTTATGGTCAATAGAGAGCAAATCGGATTCATCCCAGAGGAAAAAGGCGGTGATGTTGCTGGTAAACTCGTGGTTATTGATAAGGATACAGATACAGGAAAAGATATCAAGATCGATTGTACCAAAATGGGTTCAGGAGCTTACTCTGTCCCAAGCAAAGTAGAGGACCTTAGATTCGAAACAAATGCAAAATTCGTTTTAGCAATAGAAACAGCAGGTATGTTTCAGAGGCTTGTTAAGCATAATTATTGGAAAAAGGCAAATTGCATTCTTGTCTCAATGGGAGGAGTCCCAACGAGAGCCTGCAGAAGATTCATAAGGAGGTTATCAGACGCAAAGAAGCTACCTGTATACGTATTCACTGACGGCGACCCCTATGGGTTTGGAAACATCTACAGAACCCTAAAGGTGGGAAGTGGAAATGCTGCACATATCAATGAATATTTTTGCGTTCCAAGAGCAATCTTCCTTGGAGTTACCCCCAATGACATAAAAGAGTACAAGCTACCTACTCATCCACTTAAAGAGATAGATCTTAAAAAGATAAAAGACATGTTAAAGAATGATCCCTTTGTAAAACATCACAAAGAATGGCAAAAAGCGCTTAAGGACATGTTTCAAATGAAAGTAAGAGCAGAGCAACAAGCATTAGCAAAGTGGGGCCTTAATTATGTTATTGAAAAATATCTTCCTCAAAAAATTAAGAATAAGAAATCGTGGCTGCCTTAAACCATTCTATAGCTTCTTATCAAATTAAGCAATGCTTCTCCTCGCAAAGAATACAAATGCGTAGTCTCCCAGGTTCCAGAGTCATTACACTTGGAGCATTTGTTGCTCACCTTAAGGAAGGAGGCATATTCTGGAGAATTGAGAATTTTTCGAATTCCATCTTTCAAAACATTGCCATAATACTTTCCTGTGGCACATCCGCTTACCTCTCCATTCGGCCATACCGTAAAGTAAAGGTTTTGACTCCTGCAAGAATACTTTTTCCCAGAGGACATAAACTGCTTAAGATAAGTATACGAGTTAAAAATAGGATACTTTTTTTCCTTGAGTGTAATAATCTCTTTGATGACCTGATCTCTCTCTTCCTGATTAATATCTGGATTTTCTGAAAATTTTCTCAGTCCAGGGTTTTTATCAATATGCTGAAAGATGACTCCACATTTTTCCTGTTGTGCAAACGCACATACCTCCTTCACAGAATCCTTGTTGTGCTTTGAGATCACACAGCATATCTTAATATTGCATTTAGGATTTATGGCCTTTACCGCTCGAATCCCTTTTTTACAGGCTTCAAATGTGCCTTCTTCTTTCCTTATCTTATCTAACACTGTGCTAGGAGAATCTATGGACACGAGTAGGTCATTGACATTTTTCGCTACAGCCTCTGCTTGAGGCATTAAATAACTACCATTTGTAGCCATAGTAATCCACCAACCAAGCTTCCTATCAAATGCCAAAATCTTATCAATATCTTTACGAAGCAAAGGCTCTCCACCCCATAAAAAACATCCAATAAATCCATTCTTTGCAGCATCACTATGTACTTTAAGAACCTCTTCTGTATTCATAGCATCCAAACCATTTTTCTTCCACAAACAGTATGGGCAATCCAAGTTGCATGATCTCGTCACGAGATGAGAGAGCAAAACAGGCTTCTTAGTTAATTTCGAGCGTAAAAGACCTTTTAGTATCTTAATCCTCATATGATATTCAAAACTCTTATTATATAAATATCTTTTGACATGTCAGAAATATGCTATCAGTCTGTTTGAAATGCTTTGCATTTCTAACATGCTCAGAAATTCTTTGGAATTTCTGACATATTTGACTGATGGACGAAGTCCTAATATCTTTCGTGGTTAGGCATATTTCTGATCATCTCAGGAATTGAAAATTCCTGACGATCGTCAAAAATGCAAAGCATTTTTGAGATGATCAAAAACCACCCAGATGGATTGAATCATCAAGCGAAGCTTATCATGCCACCCATCTGTGACGAGTGGTTTTTGACAACATTTAAAAACCTTAATTCTCAGATAATCTCATGCAAAATCAAAAGAATATCTTTATTCCTGGGTTTGAGTTCTCTTTAGCAGCAGGCATTCTGACCATTCTTGTAGCGATCTACATCACATTTGTAGTCTTTGCATCTAATCTTATCACTGATGTTATTGCACCCCTCTTCAAGGACATTATCATAATAGCATTCCTAGTCATCCTCTTCATCCACTACATATTAGGAGCCCTTATGATTGTCAGTGCATTCCTTATCAAGCATGAAGACCACTCTCTATCCGGTTCTATCATGGCATTAATCACAAGCACCTTTGGCCTTCTAACTGCTGCAGGTATCCTTCTAGGCCCAGTTTTGGGTATTGTGGGTGGTGTTCTTGGCTTAAAGGAGCATCAAAGAATCATCAAGGGATCATCTGGGAAGTCTACTAATTATTTGTCCACATAGACTCCCTGCCCATCAAATTTTCCTTTAGCATGGAGAACCGCCATAGTATAACTATCCACTATCGCTTCAACAGATGCCTTCAAGCTACTCTCTGCTATTGATCCTGTACGAAAATTCACCCCATCAAATCGTGAAACAATAGGAACCCACACACGTTTCGCAGTTCCCAGATGGATATCATCTCCAAGCTTTGCTTCAATATCTCTCGGATCCCAGTCAATAAGCTGCAGGTCATTTAATTCAGGAAAATACGGAGTCAAGGCTTTTCTTAGAGCATTATCAATAGCATTAACAGCTCCATCTCCCTCAGCAGGAACATGTAAGGGGGCATAGTCCTCCATCCCTCGTACCTTGCATACAACAGTCCCTTCAATACTATCTTCTACCTCAGATCCATGTTCTTCAATTACCCTATATTTAAGAATATCAACAAAATCAATATCCTGATACCATCTACGCAGCAACTGCAGATAGAAGCTATGCTCAGCCTCTTCTAAAACAAATCCTCTGCTCTGCAGCTGTTTTGCCTCTGCAGCTATCTCCCTAGCTTTTTCTTCATCACCATTTGCCCATAATCTATAAGCACTCTTTCCAGCCTGATCAGATTTAATCATTCGTGTTTCGTTGCCCACCAGCCCAGCATCAAAATTCTGATATGGTTGTACAAGGTGAGCAATTTCTCCAGCCCTCTCTTGACCACTCTGATGCATTCCTGCTTTGTGCGCAAACACATAATCTCCCACATACGGCTCCCTCGGATCAGATACAACTCTGAAACGCTTAGCGCACCTATCAGTATGCAGTTTTAAGTTTACCACATTTTCTTCAGGTATACAAACAAAGTTAGTATACCCCGCATTAGGATTTTGCACCTGCAACGTTCCGATAATCGATTGGATACTAGCATTACCTGCCCTCTCTCCTGTTCTTAAAAAAGTTCCCTGCACCTGCCTAACACCATACTCCACAACCCCATCAATAGTAGAGGCTTCAGCTCTTGCAGAATCATGATGAATGTGCAATCCAAGATCATCCTCTGGAAGTTGTCCCCTTATCTTTTCCATAGCCTCCCTAAAAGCTAAATTTGAAGGAACCCATCCAGTAGTATCGCAAGGAACAATCCAGTCAGCCCCAGCGTCTTTCGCAGTCTGCAATACCTCTAATGTATAAGCAGGATCAAAAATTAATCCAGGCCGTATCTCATCTATCTGTTGTAACTTTTCTTGGTCTGGAACATATAAAAGCCCTCTAAAACTATGTTCTCCATCGAATATTATCGTAGCATCAGGTCTATGTTCTCTTATATGAGCAATAGTCTCAGAAACCATCCTCAAATTTTCTCTTAGACCCCCTTTACCATCTAATCCCAAATCATTGAGTGCATTAAATGATGATGCTTTGCCCACAACAGTAATATACGGTACTTTCAGATCTACCAAAGCATTAACCTGCTTATCCGTTTTTACATCCCCCAAAGGAGCCATAGTCATCCCAAAACTTGCCAAATGACCAAAAACATTATCGTGTCTTGATGCTAACTCAAAAAAATCCAACACAGGCTGCTGAGTAGGATGGACAAAGCCCCCTTCAATAATATCAATTCCTAACATCTCTCTTGTTAATTGACAGTATTCTAGTTTATCCTTAGCACTACCAAAATGAAATCCAACCCCTTGGACTCCATCCCGGGGTGTGCAATCATAAGTGTATACTT
>JASMFX010000119.1 GCA_030751555.1 Candidatus Woesearchaeota archaeon
TTCTGGCATTTTGACTGGAAAAAAAATGATTCCATAGTCTACACCATCTCTCTGCGATTCAACCCTGTAGAGGCTGCTGAAGCAAAATTAGTAGGAGATTCCCTGGATGAATTCAATAAGTTCATACGAGAAAATAATGTAGTTTTTATTACGTTTTATCCCTTAGCAAATAATTTTACCTACACTACACTGGCTGCTGGAGAATTATCACTCTCTGTTGCAAGAGCATTAGATATCATACCTTATGCAGCCTGTACTGTTAATGAGACTGAAACATGCAAAGACCGACCTATTGTAACTTGTGACTCAACATCTGCTGCTGTTATCTATCTTGATCACGAAGAAGACAAAACCCAAATTGAACAAAAAGGAAACTGTTTAATCATCTCTGGTAGAGGTCTTGAAAAACTAAGAGCAGTTGATCGTGTTCTCTATTCTTGGTATAAGATTTATTAGTTTCTAACCAATCTCAAAACTCACACTAACAAATCCTCTGACATTAACTTCTTTTGGATTAATTACAGTTGATTCAGCTTCCTCACTCATAGCTAACCTTGGTGAAAAGTCATAAGCCACAAAATTAGTATTAGATTCACTAATGGACGCAATACCACCAACCTTAACTCCTAATGTTGAAGCAAGCGCCTCTGCCTTTTCTTTAGCTTTCAATGCAGCCAGCTCAAGCGCTCTATTGTTAATCTCAATTTCCTTCTCTTTTGTTAGACCAAAACTTACCCTATTAACAACATTTGCTCCAGCTCCAACTACCACATCAATAATTTCTCCAACATCATCAATATCCAAAACTTCTATTTTCAAAGAATGCTCTGCAATATATCCATCTACAACGCTTTTTTCCAGTTCACTTACCCATCGCTGTTGAGGGTAGATATCAAAGCTCTGTGTTTCTATCTGATCCTCTGCTATTCCTGCCTCCTCAAGGGCTTCCCTAACATTAGCCATTCTTTCACTATTTTCATTTTTCACACCCTCTGCTGTCTCCCCTCGTGTTTCAACCTCAACAAACACATCTGCCTTATCAGGGCTAACAGTAACATCAGAAGATCCACTGACACTTATTGTTTTAGCACTATCAGAACCATCATAAGCCAGCAGCAAACTCGTCAAAACTAATCCTAAAGCCAATATAATCAATAATGTGTTTGATCTTTCCATGAATATCACCAATATCTATCCAGAATCGTATCTATAAATACTTTTTGATATGTTCTATCCAATTAGAACCTATACCTCAAAAACCCATTTCAACAATGCCATCCTTAAATATAAACCATTCTTCGCCTGCCTAAAGTAAGCAGCCCTTTTATCATCATCAATCTCAGGTTTAATCTCATCTACCCGAGGCAAAGGATGCATAACAATGCTCCCCTCTGAGATATTATCCATAATGCCTTTATCTATAACAAACGACCCCTTGAGCTGATTATACTCTTCCACACTGGAAAACCTCTCCTTTTGAATCCGGGTGATATAAAAAATATCAATCTTATCTAAAACCTTATTCAAATCATAGGTCTCCTCAAAGTCCCACCCATTCTCCTTAATGAAAGTGCTATATTTCTCAGGCAGTTTGAGCTGAGGAGGACTAATAGCATACAAGGTTATCCCTTCCTGCTTTCCTAAAAGGTAGATAAGACTGTGGACAGTCCTTCCATAGAGCAGATCCCCCACCATTCCAATGCTGAGATCAGTTATCCTCCCAAATTCCTTCCAAATTGTATACAAATCAAGCAATGCCTGAGTGGGATGCTCTCCAATCCCATCACCAGCATTAATAATCGGTACAGGACTAACTTTAGATGCAGTAAGAGCACTTCCCACAATATTGTGTCTTAGAACAATAATATCACAATAGCCTCCAATAATCCGAATAGTATCAGTAAGACTCTCTCCTTTGGTTACAGAAGAAAAATGCCCAGCACTCTCAGTTGTGGTTACCTGGCCTCCTAGTTTCAACATTGCAGCCTCAAAGCTAAACCTTGTTCTTGTGCTTGGTTCATAAAAGAGACTAGCTAATATCTTACTCTTCATTATGGGAGGAATATTACCCTCCTCATCAAGCCGCTCAAACTCCTCTGCATAGCGAAAAAGTGAAAGCAATACCTCACTCTCAGCAAACTGCTTTGCCTTTAGAACATGCTTAGTAACCATCAAAAACTGTATAAATCAGTACAATATATAAAAAGATTTGTATGCTAGAGGCGTAGATAACAATCTAGAAACATATAAAAACCCCCAAATTACTCTACAACCATGCCATTCCTATCCTTTCGAGAAATCATTGACATCATCATCATGACCTTGTTTGTAGGGTTTATCTTCTCAGGTTATCTTTCAAGATACCGCAGACCAGACGAAGATCCACTTATTACACTCCAATCAAAAAAAGCTTTCCTAGGTGTTGATCTCCATGACTTACAATTTGCAGCCCTCATAACCGCTCCAGCCATCATCTTCCATGAATTAGCCCACAAAATTGTAGCCATCATGTTCGGACTAACAGCGCAGTTTAACGCAGCATATGGTTGGCTCACACTGGGATTGGTCTTAAAACTCATGAACTTCTCCTTTATCTTTTTCGTTCCTGCATACGTATCCATCTCAGGTTCTGCAACCCATCTCCAAAGCGCACTTATAGCAGTAGCAGGCCCTGCCTTCAACTTATTCCTCTGGGGTTTTTCACACTTTGCCTTAAAAGGTCAATGGTTTCTAAAGAAATACAGTAATATCTTATTCCTTACCTCAAAAGTAAACATGTTTCTGTTCTTCTTCAACATGCTTCCATTTTTCTTATTTGATGGGTATAAATTCTTTAGTGGTATGTTCAACGCTTTTTTCTAAGAAAAAATATCAATCCTTATTATCCCATACATCTTTAGCAATCTTCTTATCAAAAATTCGATGCGTACATTTCATAGATGTATCACAGTAAATCTTATACCCTTTTTTCCTAACATCGCTGCAAAACCAGGTATCATCAAAATTCTTGCTCCCAGTAACATGACGAAACCCTACTTTCTCCAAAACTTCCCGAGCCACAAGAAGACAACCAGTCCCGCACTGCCTTATCTCTAAAAATTTAGGTTCACGAACCTCATCTACTGTAAATTGTACAACCTTATTCTCATCACTACCTTCTTTATAAAGTACAGGCATCAATTCATTTTCTTTCTCCTCAGAACCCATCTGAGTATTATACCTAACATTGAAGATATTGTAATACAGCCCAGTCACAATCTTTTTACCATGCCCCGTTAATCTTTTAATGACGTTGAACGGAACAATCACATCTTGATCAAGAATAAACAGATAATCAAAACCATCCTGCAAAGCCTTTTCCTTTAAAAAATTATGTCCCTCGATCAGCATCTCTCGAACCTCTTCTTTATGAGGTAATCTCTTTACATTCAATCCTTTTCCTCTGAGTCTTTCAGCATAAGCATCATCCTTGGAATTATCCACTATACAAACCTCATAATTTTCATAACTAAGATCCTTCACAGCACCCAAAAACTCGTCCAGGCAATACCCATACTTATCACAAGTCACGGTTCCTATCAATATCTTCGGCTCAGCCATAGAAACAGGTAGCAGGAAGAATTATATAAATGTATTCAAACACTCATACCAAAGCATAATATTTTTAAACTGCAAATCATCCAAGAAGCCTATGCCTAAACAAGTCAAAAAAAAGGAGGATCTTAGCCTGCTAGCCATTGTTCTTATCGTTCTTATCGTAATTGGCATAAAAGTAATCCTCCAAAATCCTCTTATATCCAACAAAAACATAGATTCAGGATCAATCGAGCAGGATAAAGTAGGAATGAATGAAGAAATTAAAAAATCCGTTATATCCTACGAGAGTAGAACTTCAACAAAAGGACTAGCTGCCCTTGCAGTCTGCATTCACTACAAACAATCATCAGATGAGCAATACGAAACCTATCTTGAAGCAGAGGAACAATACACCTCGTCAAATCATAACTACTACTTCTACAAAATGCGTGACTCTAAGAAAGCATACAATAAAAATATGGAAAAGTACCTTAAATGCATAGAACATCAGTAAGCCCTGACTAAACCTACTTAAATCTATAGCTTTAACAATAAGAAACTTTATAAAGTATCTAAAACCTTGTTTACTATGCACCCAAAAATTTTTCTAAGAATGGAGGGGTTATCATGAGCATTCTATCCTCTCTAGCAAATAAATCAGGCGATAAAGAGTTTCATACCCCTATTCCCAAAGGATATATTGTTGGTAAAACCAAATATGTATTTACTCTGGGAACAGTGATGTCTGGCCTGGGAAAAGGAATCTTCTCATCTGCCCTTGCAAAAACAATCCAAGATAAAGGCATAAAAGTTTCTACAATCAAATGTGAGGGTTATCTCAATATGGATTCAGGAACCTTGAACCCACTTAGGCACGGTGAAGTCTTTGTTTTAGATGATGGGATGGAATGTGACATGGATCTGGGAACCTATGAACGCTTCCTAAATATGAACCTCTCCAAAGATAATTTTACTACCTCAGGACAAATCTTTCAGCTTGTGTTGGATAAAGAGAGAAAAGGACTCTATCTAGGAAGAGATGCTCAGATTGTTCCTCATGTGACTGGAGAAATTAAACTTAAGCTACGAGAATTGGCCATGAAATCTAACGCAGATATTGTGTTTATTGAGATAGGAGGTACTGTAGGAGATTTCGAAAATCCCCATTTTATCGAGGCATCGAGAGAGCTTGCATACGAAGAAGGAAAAGAAAATGTTGCCTTTGTGGCATTAACATACATTATTGAGCCAAAAACACTTGGTGAACAAAAGTCTAAAGCAGCTCAATTGGGTATTCAAAAAGTTATTGAGCGAGGCATACAGCCAGATTTTATTGCTTGCAGAGCTAATACTAAAGTAACTGAAAAAATAAGAGAAAAGGTCAGTATCTACTCTAACGTTCCGATTGATAGGATAGTTTCTCTACATGACCTCTCAAGTATTTACTTAATTCCAGATCTTCTAAAAAAAGCAGGCCTGGATAAAACACTTCTTAATCTTCTCTCACTCAATGAAAAAACAAATGAGGCATTAGAAAAGGAGAATGAAAAAAAGTGGAACAATCTTGTCTCTTCAATCCAGAATCCAAAAAAAGGGATTACTCTCGGAATAACAGGAAAATACACCCAAATCCGTGATTCCTATGCTTCCTTAATCAAGGCAATAGAGCATGCCTCTGCTTTTCATGAATGTAAAACAACCATCAAGTGGATTGACACTACTGATCTTGAAAAAAATCCTGAAAAAATAAAAGAAGAATTAAAGGATGTCCGGGGAATCATCGTTCCTGGAGGATTTGGTGCACGAGGTGCTGAAGGAAAAATCGCTTGCATCCAGCACGTTAGAGAAAATAACATTCCTTATCTTGGATTATGCTATGGTTTCCAGATGGCAGTCTTGGAATTTGCTCGTAATGTATGCAGTATCAAGAATGCACAATCAACCGAGCTGGATGAAAACACAAAGGAAAAAGTAATCGATATTTTACCAGAACAAAAAAAGATTGAAGGCCTTGGAGGCAATATGCGTCTTGGTGGTAGAGACGTAGAGATAAAACCTAACACCCAGGCCTATGAACTCTATGGAAAGAAGACTAAAGCACGGGAGCGATTCCGACATAGATATGAGGTAAATCCCGATTACATCTCCCAATTAGAAAAACAAGGTCTTGTCTTTTCAGGAAAAGCTCCAAAGGTTCCTATCATGCAGATTCTTGAGCTCCCAAAAAATTCCTTTCATATTGGCGTCCAATTTCATCCTGAGTTCACATCAAGACCACTCGCCCCTAATCCTCTGTTTAGAGAGTTTATTAAAGCGTGCATACAACCATAACCTTTTTAAAACCCCTCTCTTTCTCCTCAACCATGGAAGAAAACACTCATGAAAAGCATGATGAAGACCATCATAAAGAAAGTCATGAAGAGCATCATGGAGATCAGAATAAAGAACATCATAAAGAAACTCATGAAACGCATCATGAAGAGCACCATGAAGAGAAACCTAAGGAGCCAATCCTTAAACGCATTAAGCGTTTCTATATTAATAATTACAAAAAACTCCTGATCATCCCTAACATTATTCTTGTCCTAGCAATCCTACAAATCATAATACACGTTTCAATGACTGGTGATTTCTTAAATAAGGGTGTTAGTCTCAAAGGTGGCATCTCTATCACCGTCCCTCTTGACCAGGGGATAGATACTGACGCACTAAAGCAGCAGCTAGCATTAACATATCCTAATAACGATGTCTCTATACGGGAGATTTCCTCAAGAGGAAGAGTAGTAGGATTTTCGCTTGACATTGATGTCGATCCTTCGAATGATGGCACTACCAATGCAATCATTGATGAGATACGCTCATTTACAAATTTAGAACTCAATAAAGGAGAATATTCACTAGAAACAATTGGCTCCTCCCTTGGCTCAAGCTTTTTCAGGGAAACATTTAGGTCAATTCTCTTAGCATTTATTTTTATGGCAGTAGTGGTAATGCTTTATTTCCGTAAACTAGTTCCTGCACTAATCGTAATCCTTGCTGTAGTCTCAGATATCATAGCAACTCTGGCAGTAGTAAACCTACTCGGAATTAAACTTTCAACAGGGGGCATAGCAGCGTTCTTAATGCTTATTGGTTACTCAGTTGACACAGACATGCTTCTTTCCACCAGAATGCTCAAAAAACAAGGACTAAGCATGCACGATCGTATTATGGGTGCGTTAAAAACAGGTTTGCTCATGACAATCACAACCATAATTGCTGTGACAACCGCTTTAGTGTTTACCCAATCAGCAGTCATCAAGCAGATCATGACCATTCTCTTGATAGGCCTTATCTTTGATCTTATATTTACCTGGTTCCAAAATATGGGTGTCCTGAGATTATACTTAGAAAAAAAGGAAGGAAGAACAGAAAATGAACTATAAAATCAAAAAATTATTAACAAACTGGCGTGTAGTCCTGCTACTTATCTTCCTCCTCTTTGCTATTATAGCTATCCATCCTAATTTAACAGGAGAGGGCCTTACTATTAAAAGTGTAGCTAGAAATAGCTCTGCTGAGATAGCAGGCATCCAATCATCCAAACCAAGTGCCCCTCCCCTTTCTAAAGAGCGTCTCATTGCAATGAATAACATCCAGATCCAAACAATTTCCCAGTATGAGGGCTTAATAGAAACTCTAGAACCAAATCAGAAACTTACTGTACAAACAAATAGAGCAACCTATGTCCTAACTGTAAGACCCATCACAAAAACGATCATATTAAACGAAACTGAGTTTGTTGAGGTCAATGAAACAATACAGGTTAACGAGACAATTAATGCCACAACCCAGTTAGTAAACAAGACCATCTCAAAAACCATTGAACAGCCGAAAACAGAGACCATCATCTTAGGTAAAGAAGATGTGGGTTTACGTGTAGCAGAAACTCCTTCAACCAATATTAGAAAGGGCCTTGATCTACAAGGAGGAACACGTGTATTGCTTCAACCAGCTGAACCAGTAACAAAAGACACTATGGATATCCTTCTGGCAAACATGGGCCAACGCCTAAATGTTTTTGGTTTATCCGACGTTGTCCTGCGAAGTGCTGGTGACCTTTCAGGAAATCAGTTTATTGTTGTAGAAATCGCTGGAGCAAATGAAGAGGATGTACAAAACCTGCTGGCTAGGCAAGGAAAATTTGAATCAAAAATTGGCAATACTACAGTCTTTCGAGGGGGTAGCGATGTTACCTATGTATGTAGATCAGCAGATTGTTCTGGATTGGATCCTAGCGTTGGCTGTGCTCCTTTCAGCGATGGTTGGTCATGTCGCTTTAGATTCGCAATATCTCTTAGCCCAGAGGCTGCACAGCTCCAAGCTGATACAACAAGCACACTAGATGTGATCACAGTCAATGAACAAGGCAACCCAATCTCTAGAGAAAACCAACATCTCTCAAAGCAAATAGATCTTTTCCTTGATGATCAATTAGTAGATCAACTCAATATTGGTTCGGAACTAAAAGGCAGAGCAGTTACTGAGATATCTATCACTGGATCCGGCTTCGGGACTACTGAAAACCTAGCTGCTGTTGATGCACTAGAAAACATGAAACGCTTACAAACAATTCTGATCACAGGTTCCCTCCCAGTTAAGCTCAACGTTGTAAAATCAGACACACTATCGCCATTACTCGGTCCTGAGTTCGTAAGCAACGCCTTATTCGTCGGTCTCCTGGCTGTTCTCGCTGTGACCATCGTTCTCTTTATCCGCTATCGCAAAGCCCTCATCGCCCTCCCTGTTCTTTTCACAATGATTGCCGAGCTAGTCCTCTTACTGGGCTTTGCAGCTCTTGTCGGCTGGAATCTGGATCTAGCAGCCATTGCAGGTATCATTATCGTGATCGGTACCTCGGTAGATCACCAAATTATCATCATTGATGAAACCTTGAAGAGAGATCAAGAATTCCAAAACTGGAAAACCAAATTGAAAAATGCATTTTTCATTATCATAGGAGCTTATCTCACAACACTCTTTGCAATGGTGCCACTCCTTTTTGCTGGTGCAGGCCTGATTAAAGGATTTGCCTTAACAACAATAGCTGGCGTATCTATTGGTGTGCTAATTTCTCGCCCAGCATTTGCCGCAATTATCGAAATACTATCACAAAACTAAAAAATGAAAGCAGAGGTTTTTAGCGCTCAATAACAAAAGATTTTTAAATGAATTACTTTTTTCATCATACAGCAAAATGAAGTATAAACACTATCCAATAGCAGGACTGGATTTCATCTTTGATGAAGCAGGAAAGCCGTTTTTCCTAGAGGCCAATTCAGCCTCCACAGTTCATGAGGAGATTCCAAAGATATATGGAGACTGTGTTACTGTCAAGAAGATTGCAAGATACATTAATCACCTGCCTGGAAAAAACATTTGCTTTTTTGTTAAGAAAACACAGTGGAATTCAGAAAACAAAAACAAGTCACACTGGTTAACTGATCAGCTAACAAATTTCATTAATAAGAAAATTCACATCTGTTACATGGGTGATAATCTCCGTGTCTCTCGTTCTTTTTTCTTGGATCACAATTTTATGCGACTTACCTTAACAAACTTCAAAAAAGGAGGAGGCAACTCATATGTTCTTAATGCTCAGCGAAGAAAGGTAAAGCCAGACATTATCTTCAGAAACTACTTCCAACTCAATCCAGATTTTGAAAGAGAAGGAGTCCATGTGATTAATACAATGGCTGCTCGGGATCTAGTTTGGTTCAAGCATAAGTGCTATGAAGCTGTTAAGCAAGTGAATGGAATTAATATCCCTAAATATTTTTTAGTAAATGATTCAGAGGAGTTAAAGCAGGTCTTACAACAAAACACTAATCAATTTAAGAAGGGTTACGTTATAAAGCCTTTAGGTAACAGCCTTGGAAGGTATGTGAGAGTAATGGATTCAGGCAGAATGCCACGAAAATACAAGGTCATGCATGGCTCAATGGTCCAGCAAAGGATAAAACCGAAATTACTGGATGGGAAAAACTTTTGGGATTTGAGAGTTTTTGTTGTAAATGGAAAATTTGCAGGTGCTGTGAAACGTGTCTGTCGTCAGAAAGTAACCAATATCGCTCAAGGAGGCTTTGGAGATATAGTCGATGCAAAGCTTCAGACAAAGATCAAGGATGTATCTGAGAAAATCACGCTTGCCTTAGAAAAAAAAGCTGAAAAAATGGCCACAAACGATTATAATTATGTTCTTAACCCAGATATTCCAAAGCTTCGAGAGGTTGTCTGGCATCCTATAGGAGAGGAGTAATTCTAGGAAGATTTTTAAATCAACCTACCATTAACTAACCATGAAAAATTTAGTCTTTTTAGTTGAGCCTGGAAGAGATTTCAAGCGAAGAGTTCCCTCTAAGCGTAGAAGAAGCAATCTATTCCTTAAACATTTTTCAAATGCAGCAAAAAAGCAGGGCTTCAAATTATATGTTGCTTGCGGTGATTGGATAAATAATGGTGTAATTGAACAGGCTTGGTATTACACTGATAGATGGAGAAAAACCAGAGATATCCCAATTAGTCTTGGATTTGTATATTTCACTACAAATAAAAAAACCATATATCTCCTGAACAAGCTGTCTCGAGAATTAAAACTAATGAACACAATTCCCTTAGGAAAACTCACTTCTGACAAAGTTGCTACCTATAAAATAATCCCAAAAAAGAATCGTATAGGATACACTGTCGTAAATAATAAAAGAGAATTAAAAAAAGCTCTTAAATTGTTTTCTACTAAAAAAATCGTAATAAAGCCACGTTATGGAATACGCGGACTTGGCATAAAAGTAGTGAGCAAAAAGCGCCTTCCTAAAAGAATCCATAAGGATACTCTTGTACAGGAATTTGTAAACACCAAAAAGGGGATCTTAGCTCTAGGTATCAAAGGCTTCCATGACATGCGAGTATTATTAATCAACGGAAAAATTGATCACTGCTATCTCAGGATACCTCAACACTCTTTTTTAGCTAATTGTGCAAAGGGAGCAAAAAAGGTTTATGTCAACAAAAAGTCCCTCCCAAAATCCGTTTTAGAGGTAATTAACCATATCAAGAAAAGAACAGACCAATATGATCCTAGCGTCTTCAGTGTGGATTTTCTTTTTGCTGATGGAGAAACTCCAAAAGTTGTTGAGTTAGAAGGTATTCCAGGATTCATGTACTACGCAGGCCATCAGGATATAAGAGATAACTGTTTTAAGAAAATTTTTGCAGCAATGAAAAAATCATTCAACTAATAGATTAATCAGTCAATTAACCAATAAACTGAGGTTGATGCAAATCACTTATCCTTAAGCCAACCACTGAAACATCTTTCACTCCTTGTTTGCTCAGTTCTATCCTTGCTATCATGCTATCCTTAACCCCCTCATGGCTATATTGATCAAAGATAAAATTACCTAAGCTATAAAAAATAACTCCTTGTTTATATTTTTCATGCCGCTGCACAACATGAGGATGATGTCCTAAAACAATATCAACTCCATTATCAATAAGACACTTTGCAAGCCTTTCCTGTCTCTCAGTTGGATCAAAGCCATACTCCACCCCCCAGTGGAGTGAAACTATAAGGGAATCAACCTTCTCCCGAGCATTCTTAATATCCTTCAGAACTTTCTGTTTGTAAAAAGGAAAGGGTCCAGGCTGCAAACCTCTAAATTGCTTTGCAAATGTGGGTGAATACGCAAGAAAACCAATGGACAATCCACCTTTCTTAATCACAACTACATCCTGCGAGTCCTCCCCTTTTGCCCTTACACCCACATGCGCAATTCCATTCTTGTCAAGAATCTTCATGGTATTCTTCAGCGCTCCAACACCATAATCCAGAATATGATTGTTAGCTAAAGACACCACACCAATGCCAGCACTCTTCAACCCATCCACACTCTCAGGCAGAGCATTAAACGCATACTGCTTCCCCTCTAACGCCTTGCCTGTGGGAGAGATGGAAGACTCCAGATTTCCAAACACCAAATCTGCTTTCTTAAGATATGCCGCAGTCTTTTGAAATGGAAACAACGCTCCCTTCTCATCAATAACATTCCCAACCCCTCTACTGAGCATAATATCTCCTACTGCGAAAAGTGTTACCATAGTATCTGAAAAACTTAAATACTTTAAAACTTTTGTCATTTCAAATAAGCCGAAATCCTCACACATCAGTGTGAGGATGAGGCTTTTTGAAGTTTAAAATCCGATGGGCGATAACACACACCAAAGTGCATGGGAGCCCTCGGATTTTTTCATTTTCCAATTTTAGCATACATTTAAAAGTAAATATTCATTTCCAAGCAGTATGAGACTCATAGAACCAGAAGTAAAGGGCGGTTTAGGAGTTCCATTAATAGTTGTAACTACCCAATCAAGTTCACATATCCCTCCAGAGTTTGAAAGAAGAGTAGCACTTAGAGATGATGAGGTACAAAGGTTTACTGCCTTACATACTGAGGAATTATATAATGGGGTACTAGAACTTGGAGGAGTTTTAGTTCCAGCACCAGTATCTCGTTTTCTAGTTCAACTTAACGCAAAAATCCAATCCACTGACCAAGGCTTAGAATATGATCGCAAAAAAAGATATGGAGCTTTTCTAAGAGAAAGTTGGACAGGAAATAAGGTTATGGATCCAACTTTAACTGATAAAGATGAGGCAGATATTTTCGTAAGTGTGTATGCTCCATTCATAGATTGTATAACAAAGCTCGTAGCACAGGCACAAAAAACTTGGGGCTACTCCATTTTAGTTGAAGGTCTCTCTTTTCCAGCGGCAAGCGTCAAAAGAAAAAGAAGAAACGCTGATATTTTTCTGGGCACCAGGGATTTCACAACAGCCAGTAGTTATTTAATCACCAAAACCCTAGAAACTCTAGCAGGCCTGAAATATAAAACTGGAGTTGATAATTATGGCTGGAATGGAGG